>JANXWW010000159.1 GCA_025350945.1 Burkholderiales bacterium | reverse complement strand
TTGCAAAGCCGCGCAATTGACGACACCGAATATGTACAGCCGAAATTAAACGAGCTGCGCGAAGTGCGCGGTCGCAGATCGATTTATCACAACAACGCCATTCAGAGCTGGCGTGTGGCGGAAAATGGCGAGGTGGCAAATGTTCAGCTTTCCTAAATTCATATTGCTGATCGCTACCGCTGCTGCGTTTCATGGTGCAGCATTTGCGCAGGAAAAATTTTCCGGCATTGGTCGCGCCGCAACTCCCGCCGAAATTAAAGCGTGGGACATCGATGTGCGTCCCGATTTCAAAGGCTTGCCGGGCGGCTCAGGCTCGGTAGCCAAGGGCCAGCAGGTGTGGGAATCAAAATGCGAATCTTGTCACGGCACGTTTGGCGAATCCAACGAGGTTTTCACGCCAATGACCGGTGGCACGAGCGCGAAAGATATGGAGACGGGCCGTGTGGCGACGCTCAAGCGCACCGACTTTCCGCAACGCAGCACACTGATGAAGCTGTCGCAGCTGTCAACGTTGTGGGACTACATCAATCGAGCGATGCCGTGGAATGCGCCGAAATCCCTCACCACGGAGGAGGTCTATGCGGTGACGGCGTACATTTTGAATTTGGGCGAAATCGTACCCGCGAATTTTGTGTTGTCGGATAAAAACATTCGTGAGGTGCAGGCAAAGCTGCCGAATCGCAATGGCATGATCGAATTTGCGGGGCTGTGGAATGTTCAGGCCAAGCCGGATGTGACAAGTCAAGCGTGCATGGTCAACTGTGCACAAGAGGCGCGCGTTAGCTCTTCAATTCCCGATTTCGCGAGGAACCAGCATGGTAATCTGGCTGAACAAAACCGGTTGATCGGTGCGGTTCGCGGTATCAATACCGGCGAAGCAGCAGCATCAACCGTAGCGCTAAAAACTGCATCTGTATCGTTAGATGCCGCTGAATTGGCGAAAAAAAATGCCTGTACCGCGTGCCACGCCACAAACAGCAAATTGGTGGGCCCAAGCTTTACGGATATTGCGGCGAAGTATAAAGATGACGCGACGGCTAGTAGCAAGCTGAGTGCGAAAATAAAAGCGGGCGGAGCCGGCGTATGGGGAGCGACGCCGATGCCGCCACATGCCAATTTAAGCGATCCCGATTTGAAAGCGCTGGTGCAGTGGAGCTTGTCCGGTGGCAAGTCTTTTTGAAGCAATAGTGCCTATGATTAAGGGTATTATTTAAGTCCTTTGTTTGCAGTAATCGACGTAATCTTTTGTCAGGAGAAAACATGAACAGACGTGAAGCATTAAAAACATCAGGCGGCACCATAGCGTTAGCCCTTGCTGTATCTGCCGGGCTTGTCAATTCCTCCGCAGTGTCTGCACAAGCGTGGAACAAGACGGCGTTTGAGGTCAAGAGTTTGAATGATGTCGTCAAAGCAATGGGCGGCACGGCGGCCACGGAATCGAAAGATATTTCATTTGTGAATGCGCCTGACATTGCTGAAAATGGTGCAGTAGTACCCGTGGGCGCGACCAGCAAAATCCCGAAAACGGAATCGATTTCCATTTTGGTTGAGAAAAACCCCAATGCGCTATCGGCCAGCTTCATGATTCCCGAAGGCACCGAGCCGACCGTGAGTACCCGCGTAAAAATGGGACAAACGTCGAATATTTATGCGCTGGTAAAAGCTGACGGCAAATATTTTTACGCAGTGAAAGAAGTGAAAGTCACTCTCGGCGGCTGCGGCGGCTAAAGTTATAAAAACAGAATCTGGCGCAACAACACCAAGGAGAAATTATGTCTGATCCCATGAGAATTCGTGCCCAATTGATGGGCGATAAAGTTGATGTTCGCGTGCTGGTTGCGCATGAGATGGAAACAGGGCTGCGCAAAGATGCCGACGGCAAAATCGTTCCCGCGAATTACATTCAAAGTGTCACCGCGACTTGCAACGGCAAAACGGTGTTGTCTGCGCAATGGGGGCCGGCGGTATCAAAAAATCCTACGCTTGCATTCAAGTTCGCTGCAGCTGGTGCCAAAATTGGCGACAAAGTTATCGTCTCCTGGGTTGATAACAAAGGCGACAAACGCAGCGATGAAGCTGCTATCACGGCGGCAAGCTAAGATGCCCGCCGCCTGTCGTTCTTCAGCCATTTTTGCTTCAATTGCCGCGCTGGTATTGGCGATTAACTTTGGGAACGCCTGGAGCGCGCCCAAAGATGCGGCAAAAGATGAGCCGGTAAAAGTGGTCTATCACGTGAGTGAGAGCATCGATCAGGCCACGGCGGCGCTGCGAAATGTTCGCAATCATTTGTCGGCAGATCCAACCGTTAAGATTGCCGTGGTGACGCATGCAAACGGCATTGATTTTTTGCTGGATGGTGCCAAGGATAAAAACGGAAATTTGTTTGATGCCAATGTTCAAGAGTTGGTGAAAAAAGGCGTTGAATTCAAGGTCTGCAAAATCACCCTGGAACGCCGCATGATTGATCCCAAACGCGTGATTGAAGAGGCAAAACTGGTGCCCAGTGGTGTTGCCGAAGTGAGCCGACTTCAGGCTAAAGAAGGCTATGTATATTTGAAGCCGTAGCATTCGCCTAGCCAACACTAAATAAAAATGGTGGAGAAAATATGCGCAGTTCTTTTTTGATATCGGTTGGTTTCGCGGTAATACTTGCAGCCACGGCGCTGCCGGCTGCATCGCAAAGTAGCGATGACACAATAAAAGAAATTGAGCGCTATCGCGCTGCACTCGCCGATGGCAACCCCGCGGAATTGTGGGAAGCGCGCGGCGAAGACTTGTGGAAGCAAACGCGTGGGCCAAAAATGGCGTCGCTGGAAAAATGCGACATTGGCCTCGGCGCTGGCATAGTGAAAGGCGCGTATGCGGTGCTGCCAAAATATTTTGCGGATGCGGATCGAGTGATGGATCTGGAAACGCGTCTGGTGCATTGCATGGTGAACTTGCAAGGTTTTACGCCCGAGCAAGCGAAGAAAGATCCGTTCGGTGGGCCCAGTAAAAAATCGGATATGGAAGCGCTCGTTGCCTACATCACCGGGGCGTCTCGCGGCGTGCAGATGAACGTGGCGAGTAATCATCCCAAAGAGCAGGAGTATTACGAGCTCGGCAAGAAAATATTTTTTCATCGCGGCGGCCCCCACGATTTTTCTTGCGCGAATTGCCATGGCGCGGATAGTCAGCGGATTCGTTTGCAGGATTTACCCAATCTTTTGAAGCAGCCTACTGCGCAGCGCGCGTACACGTCATGGCCCGCATATCGCGTATCGCAAGGCGAGCTACGCTCGTTTCAGTGGCGCTTGTTTGATTGCTTCCGCCAGCAGCGTTTTCCGGAGCTTGTGTTTACCTCCGATGCATCGGTCGCGCTCACGATGTTTCTCGCAAAGAATGCCAACGGCGGCGTGCTGAGCGCGCCTTCAATCAAACGTTAGAGCCTAAGCTAATCATGAACCATAAAACTATTTGTTTAATCGCCGCCGCATTGATGGTCGCTGGTTGCGCGGTAACTGCCGAACAAGTCGCTGCTGAAAAAGAAGCAGCAAACAGTCAGGCCGCACTGGGGATGATGAAAACATCATTCAAAACACGTGGGCAGGCATCTGTGGATCGTTTGAACCAGGACGAAACGCAAGCGCTGTGCTCGCAATATCGAGATAATCCGCCAAAAAATATTCGCGAAAAAATCGAGGCGCTTAATCAAACGCTCACAGTATTTCCCGCTGATGGAAAGTTGCTCGGCGATTGGAAGGAAGGCGAGAAAGTGGCGCAATCCGGTGTGGGTAAACAGTTTTCAGATAATCCTGAAACACCTGCAGGTGGGAATTGCTATGCCTGTCATCAATTGACAAAAGCAGAAGTCTCCTACGGCAATATCGGCCCCAGCCTTTATAACTTTGGTAAGGTGCGCGGCTATGCGCCGGAAATCGCGAAGTACGCGTATGGAAAAATTTATAACGCAGAAGCGTATTCGGCGTGCTCAAACATGCCGCGTTTTGGACACAGCAAAATTTTGACTGAGCAACAGATCAAGAACGTGGTTGCCCTATTGATGGATCCGGAATCACCGGTCAATAAATAAGCAACGGCGTGTACGCATTCGCTATGCCCTGCGCGCGTGCTTTACTGATTTCTGGAAGGACATCGCCATGCGTGTGCACGTGAACAACTATTTTCGATCAAACTTTTTAACATCAGTCTTTTTTGCCTCGATTTTATTCGCGGCCACATCTGCGAGTGCTGCCGAATCGCCGACCTATACCGTAAAAATGTTAACACCGGAAACCGCGTTAAAGGCGGCGCAGGCGGCATTGGCGAAGTGTCGCAAGAATGATTTTCAAATCGCGGTGGCGGTAGTAGATCGAGGGGGCATTGTGCAGGTGGTGTTACGTGATCGCTTCGCGGGCGCACATACGCCCGATACCGCCGTCAATAAAGCGTGGACGGCAGCAAGTTTTAAGCAATCCAGCGCCGGTCTCGCAGCAGAAACGCAATCTGGTAAATCGATGAGTGGCATTCGGCAACTGCCGAGAGTAGTCGCAGCGGGCGGTGCATTGCCGATTGAAGCAGGCGGAAATTTGCTGGGTGCGATTGGTGTATCGGGCGCGCCAGGTGGCGATGCCGACGAAGTCTGCGCTGCGGCGGGCATCAAGGCAATCACCGATGATATTGAATTTTAGTCTGTAAATTTTAGTAGAAAGCTCCGCATGTCGAATATGAATCGCCGCGAATTTATGCAAATGCTGGCCGTCGCTAGTGCGGGCGGGTTCGCGCTTGATCAGCGTGACGCGCTTGCGAGGACGGGTAAACCAGCAGCGATGTACGATATTCCCAAATCCGGCAACGTACATTTTTTGCACATGACCGATTGCCACGCGCAGTTACTGCCGATTTATTTTCGCGAGCCGAATGTGAATATCGGCATCGGTACGGCAAGTGGACGTGCACCGCATCTGGTGGGCGAAAAATTATTGAAAGAATTTGGCATTGCACCGGGCACGCGCGAGGCGCATGCCTTCACTAACCTTGATTTTGTGTCGGCCTCGCGCACCTACGGCAAAGTGGGGGGATTTGCGCATTTGGCCACGCTGGTAAAGCAACTCAAGGCATCACGACCCGGTGCGCTGCTGCTCGATGGTGGCGACACCTGGCAGGGCTCTGGCACGGCATTGTGGACCAATGGGCAGGATATGGTGGATGCGGGCCTAGCACTCGGTGTAGACGTGATGACAGCGCATTGGGAAATGACGCTGGGAGCCAAGCGTGTGAAAGACATTATCGACAAGGATTTCAAAAACAAAGTCGATTTTGTTGCGCAAAATATTCACACTGCTGATTTTGGCGATCCTGTGTTTGCGCCGTTTGTGATGAAGGAAATGAACGGCGTGCCCGTCGCGATTATTGGTCAGGCGTTTCCGTACACGCCGATTGCCAACCCGCGCTACTTCACGCCGGACTGGACATTTGGCATCAAGGAAATGGAGATGCAGGCAACCGTGAACGCGGCGAAAGCCAAGGGCGCGCAAGCGGTTGTGCTGCTCTCGCATAACGGTATGGATGTGGATTTAAAAATGGCATCGCGTGTTACTGGTATTGATGCGATTCTGGGCGGCCACACGCATGATGGTGTGCCCGCCCCCATCATTGTTAAAAACGCATCCGGGCAAACGCTGGTCACCAATGCGGGCTCGAACGGCAAGTTTTTAGGCGTACTTGATCTTGACGTTAAAGACGGCAAAGTCGTTAATTACCAATACAAGTTGGCACCGATCTTCGCGAATTTGCTGCCTGCGGATAAAGAAATGGAAGCGCTCATTACCAAAACCCGCGCGCCCTACGCGGCCAGGCTCAGTGAAAAACTTGCGGTCACAGATGGACTTCTTTATCGTCGCGGCAATTTCAATGGCACATTTGACCAATTAATTCTCGATGCGCTGATGGAGCGCAAAAACGCCGAAATCGCATTCTCACCCGGCTTCCGTTGGGGCACGTCAATTTTGCCTGGGCAGGCCATCACCATGGAGCATGTGATGGATCAAACAGCGATCACCTACCCCTACACAACGGTAAATGAGATGACCGGTGAGGGCGTCAAAGAGGTGCTGGAAGATATTGCGGATAATTTGTTTAACCCCGATCCGTATTTTCAGCAGGGCGGTGACATGGTGCGTGTGGGCGGCCTGCAATATACCTGCGATCCTTCGGCGAAGGTTGGTTCGCGGATCAGTAACATGATGTTGAAAGGTAAGCCGATTGACGCCATGAAAAAATATAAAGTCGCTGGATGGGCTCCCGTGGCCGAGGGCGGCGGGCCGGGCAATACCGGCGAGGCTGCATGGGACATGCTGAGCGGCTATCTGCGCGATAAAAAAACCATCAAGTCACCCAAGCTCAATTTGCCGACGCTTAAGAGTGTGAAGGGCAATTACGCGCTTGCATAGCGTAATTGTCAGGCTTGCTCACCCGCAAAGCAGGATTTCAAATATTTTAATTAAAAAGTTGTATGGCAATTGACCAAACCGCCCCAAAAACGCTATACTTTGTGGCTGCTGAAATGCAGCATATTAATAACAATTCCCTGATAGCTCAGCCGGTAGAGCGACGGACTGTTAATCCGCAGGTCCCTGGTTCGAATCCAGGTCGGGGAGCCAGAATACTGGCATATAAGATTGTCGTTTACTCTGTCTACATTGTTGAGGCTACTTGCAGCGTCAATTTTTTGTTTGTCTCACAAACTCCTAATTTGCCTCACCTATAGCGCTTGTTTTAGCGACGATACTACTTTTGGCGTCGAGCAAAATGAGAACGCTGGTGTGATTAAAGTCGCCGCTGGCAACGCCCGATATTGAACACCGAAGGTTACCGCGAGTTTGCGCACATTGCTATCATTGGTGAGCGCCAAAGTTCGTGGTGTGGCGTCGAGATTACGCTCGACCATCGCAGTTTTCAACGCCACAACATCATCGTGATCCGGGTCGAACGTGACTATTAAAACAGCGGTATTTTTGCGCTCGGCTGGCGACAATGCGCCTTCCGTTTTTTTCAAGGCCTCAATAATGCAGGGCAAACAAACTGGCATCCCGTGTAAAACATGCTGATCAAAAGTGGTTTGCCACAATGATCAATTAAATTTACCGGTTTGCGATCCTGATTCGTAAGCTGAATTTCAAGTTGATAGATGGAGTCGCCCGGTAACGGAATATCGGTGGCAAAAGCGGGGATACTTGCGATCAACAAATAAGCCAGACCGATTGGCGGTCTCAAGTTTTAAATGCAACATCATCAGGTTTTGTATACAGCGTTACCTGTCGCCGGGCAATGCGCAGTTTCGAGAGATTTTATTAAGCTGACATAAGTTGCTGATATAATTTTATGTAGAAATTGATTTGCTTAATAGTCCCCAATACCTTTAATTTTCAGCAAGTTACTGTTTGCTGTGCCGACTATCAACCCGCATTTCCCTGGCTCAAGTTCAGGTCGGGAGAGCAGAATATCAAGGAGTGAACTAGCAAGCGTGTTCATCCCTTTTTTATTTCGCATTTTGTGATTTTGGCCGTGTTGTTATTTTCGAATATTTCTCTGTACTCATCATTCTTGGAAACACCTTACTACTATGCTTGAAGCTATTCGTACCGCCGCCCAATCCTGGCTTGCCAAGGTCATTCTTGCGGTCATTACTATTCCATTTGCGCTATGGGGCGTTGAATCTTATATCCGCACCCCAACCGGGCAAGATTCCATTGCCACGGTGGCGGGCGAAAAAATTTCGTCGGTCGAATTCAATAATGCGGTACGAAATCAGCTCGATCAATTTCGTTCGCAGTTTGGCAAGGATATCGATGCCTCAATCATGGATAACCCGGAAATGCGGAAGTCCGTGCTGGATCAATTGATCGATCAGCGCCTTTTGGGTAGAGCGGTCAAATCGAGTAACCTGAGTGCGAGTGATGTCACGCTGCGCGACTGGATCAGCAATGAGCCTTCGTTCCAAGATAACGGTGTGTTTTCGCCTGTACGCTATCAGAGCATGTTGCAGGGACGGGGCATGAGTGCCACCTCTTTTGAAAATTTGTTGCGCAGCGATTTGGCGCGCCAGCAGTTTGTGGAAAGCATTGCGCTCACGGGCATCACCTCCAGTGCGAGCGTGCAGCAATACTTTCTCGCCGTGGATCAATCCCGCGAGGTGGCGATTGTGAATTTAGCGCCCGAGCCATTCCAAGCCAAAGTAAAAATCAGCAGCGAGCAGGCGAAAGCGTATTACGACGGCAAGCCCGCTGAGTTCACCATTCCTGAGCAAGTGCGTGCGGAGTACGTGGAATTCTCCATCGATACCTTGACGCCGACTATTCAGGTGCCAGCGGACGAAGTGAAAAAAGCGTATGAGGCAAACAGCTCGCGCTACATTCAAAAAGAAGAACGCAAAGCGAGTCACATCCTGATTTCAGCCGCGAAAGATGCATCCGATGCGGACAAAGCTGCCGCGAAAACGAAAGCGGATGCGTTATTTGCACAGGTTACTAAATCACCCAAAGATTTCGCTGAACTAGCCAAGAAAAATTCGCAAGATCCGGGCTCCGCAACTAATGGTGGTGATCTTGGTTTTTTCCCCAGAGGCGCAATGGTGAAGCCGTTTGATGAGGCCGCCTTTGCTGCGAAAAAAGATGAAATCGTCGGGCCGGTGTTGTCTGATTTTGGCTATCACATTATTCGCGTGACTGAGGTACGTGCAGAGAAATCGAAAACGCTCGCGGAAGTGACGCCGGAGATTGAGAGCGAATTAAAAAAGCAGATGGCACAGAAAAAATTCTCTGAACTTGCCGAGAAATTTACCAACGCTGCCTATGAACAATCAGCTTCACTGAAAGCCGCCGCTGAAGCGGTGAGCATGCCGATCAAGCAATCCGCGTGGATCAGCAAAGGTGCTGGATCAGCGCCGCCGTTTGCGAATCCGAAGATGACGACGGCACTGTTTAGTGACGTCGTGATTAAAGACAAGCGCAATACCGAAGCCGTTGAAGTGGCCCCGAATTCGCTGGTCGTTGCGCGCGCGCTGGAGACCAAGCCATCGGCTGTGCGTCCATTTGCAGAAGTGGAGGCGGGCATCATTGCGCGCCTGTCGCGTGAAGAAGCGCTCAAGCTTGCCAAGGCGGATGGCGAAGCGAAACTGGCGGCTCTGAACGACGGAAAAAGTGATGTAAAATTTCCTCAAGTTCTGGCAATCAATCGCACCAATCCAGGCGGCCTAGCTCCCAATATTGTTGAAGCCGCGATGAAAGCCAGTGCTAAAACTTTGCCGACTTTCATAGGCGTGGATAACGCCAACGGCAGCTATACACTCATCCAGATTTCAAAAGTGATCGAGCCTGCCGTTACCGATGAGGCCAAACTCAAGGCAGCTAAAGCACGCGTTGAACAAGCGGTTACGCAGCAAAAACTACAGGCGACTGTGGCGGCGTTGCGTGCGACATCGGATGTATCCATAGCAAAAAACGCGCTGGATAAAAAAGTTGATCAGTAATTTTTTTCGATGATTAGCAGGATGGAATGACATCGGGTCTTGTTGTTCTGCGCCCTGTATAAGTGATTTATACCCAACTGTAAAAATGCTCTGATTTTTTAACCAGTTGTGATTCGCTGCCAATGCTACACTTTGTCCCTGACGGCAAAATAGTATTGAATAGAATCAGGTAATGGCGACCGACTACATCCTCGAAACGCGCGAACTCACCAAACAGTTTCGCGGCTTCACAGCCGTGGATAAAGTGAGCATCAACGTCAGGCGCAGCAGCATCCATGCGCTGATCGGCCCCAATGGCGCGGGCAAGACAACTTTCTTTAATTTGCTCACGAAATTCTTGCCGCCGACCTCCGGCAGCATCGTCTACAACGGCCATGACATCACCCGCGAAAAACCTGCGCAAACGGCGCGGCGTGGCGTGATTCGATCATTCCAGATTTCTGCGGTGTTTCCGCACTTGACTGTGATGGAGAATGTGCGCGTGGCGCTGCAACGAAAGCTTGGCACCAGTTTTCATTTCTGGAAACCCGAGAGTACGTTAAATCACCTCAATGAACGCGCGATGGAATTGCTGACCGAAGTGGATCTTGAGAGTTTTGCCGACACGCAAACTGTTGAGCTGCCGTATGGTCGCAAGCGCGCGCTGGAGATCGCCACCACATTAGCGGTCGATCCGGAATTGATGTTGCTCGATGAGCCCACGCAGGGCATGGGCCATGAGGATGTGGGTCGCGTAGTCGATCTGATTCGTAAGGTTGCCAAAAACCGCACGGTGCTGATGGTCGAACACAATATGAGCGTGATTGCGAATCTGTCGGATCAAATCACCGTGCTCGCACGCGGCACGGTGCTCGCGGAAGGGCCGTACGATGTGGTGTCAAAAAACCCGTTGGTGCTTGAGGCCTATGTTGGTAGCGCTGAAGCGGAGGTGACATGAACGCGGTGCCGAAAACACAAACGCAAACGCAAACGCAAACGCAAACGCAAACGCAAACGCAAACGCAAACGCAGACAGCCACCGCGCTACACGTCGCCAATTTGCACGCCTACTACGGCGAATCGCATATCCTGCATGGCGTTTCGTTTGAGGTAAAACGCGGCGAATTGATTACGCTCCTGGGCCGCAACGGAGCAGGGCGCACCACGACATTGAAAGCGATTCTCGGCCTTACCGGCAAACGCAGCGGCTCTATCAAAATTAATGGCAATGAGGCAATTGGCCTGGCATCGCACAAAATCGCCCGTCTTGGAATTGGCTATTGCCCGGAAGAGCGCGGCATTTTTTCGAGCTTGAGTTGCGAAGAAAATTTAATGCTGCTGCCGATGGTCGGCAAAAACGGCATGAGCGTCGATGAAATTTATTCGATGTTTCCGAATTTGAAAGAACGTCGTTCGAGCCAAGGCACCCGGCTATCCGGTGGCGAGCAACAAATGCTGGCGATGGCGCGGATTTTACGCACCGGTGCCGATATTTTGCTGCTCGATGAAATCACCGAAGGCCTGGCGCCGGTGATCGTACAAACGCTCGGACGCGTGATCCGCGAATTGAAGGCGAAGGGCTTCACTATCATCATGGTTGAGCAAAATTTCCGCTTTGCCGCGCCCTTGGCTGACCGGCATTATGTGATGGAACATGGCAAGATCGCGGCAGTGGTGGAGAAACACGAACTAGCGGCGAAGACCGCTATGTTGCATGAATTTTTAGGCGTTTAATTTTGAAGCAAAATGAGAAACAAAACGTTTGATTTGGCGCACAACAAATAACGAGGAGTAATCATGATGAAACGTAAAATTTTGACAGTTTTGGTGGCAGCAACTCTTTTCTCTGGCGCGGGCATTGCTGCTGCGCAAACCGCCGCAGCGGGTAAGGCATCCGACGATGTGGTGAAAATCGGCGTGCTGTCCGATATGTCCGGTGTCTATGCCGACTACGGCGGGCCGGGCGCCGTCACCGCAGCTAAGATGGCGATTGAAGATTTTGGCGGCAAGATGTTCGGCAAGGCAATCGAGATCGTCAGCGCGGATCATCAGAATAAAGCCGACGTGGCGAAGAACGTGACGCAGCAATGGTTTGACCGCGACAAAGTTGATGCGACATTTGAAAACTTGAATTCCGCTGTCGCTCTCGCGGTGCAAGGTCTTGGCAAAGAAAAAAATAAAATTACCGTTATTACGGGTGCTGCATCATCCCGAATCACAAACGAAGATTGCTCGCCCAATACCGGCATTCATTATTTGATGGATACCATTGCGTTGGGCAACGTGGTGGGCAAAGCAATCGTCAAAGATGGTGGCGATAGCTGGTTTTTTCTGACGGCTGATTATGCATTCGGCCATTCGCTGGAAAAAGATACGGGCGAAGTGGTGAAGGCAGCGGGCGGTAAAGTGCTGGGCGCGGTGCGTCATCCATTATCCACCAGCGATTTCTCGTCGTTCCTATTGCAGGCGCAAGCATCCAAAGCGAAGATCGTCGGCTTGGCGAATGCAGGCGGTGACACGGTGAATAGCATTAAAGCCGCATCTGAATTTGGCTTAACCAAGAATCAAAATTTGGCTGCGCTGCTGATGCTGATAACCGATGTACACGCGGTAGGTTTGAATACGGCTCAAGGCTTGTATCTGACCGAGGGCTGGTATTGGGATATGAATCCTGAAACCCGCGCCTGGGCAAAGCGTTATGAAGAGCGCATGAAGAAAAAACCAAATTCAAATCACGCAGCTGTGTACTCATCCGTGCTGCATTATTTGAACGCGGTGAAAGCGGCAGGTACCGATGATACCGCTGCGGTTCTGAAGAAAATGAAAGAAACGCCGATCAACGACATGTTCGCCAAAGGCGGCAAGATTCGCGAAGATGGTCGCATGGTGCACGACATGTATTTGTTCCAGGTGAAGAAGCCAGCAGAATCGAAAGCGCCGTGGGACTACTACACACTCAAAGGCACCGTGAAGGGCGAAGATGCGTTTTTACCACTGGCGCAATCGCGTTGCCCGGCACTTAAGAAATAAATACAGAAATAAGCCGCTCATAAAATCTTACCGTCATTCTGAGGCGCTTTTGCTGAAGAATCTGCGTTTCGTTGTGCTACGTAAAGCCACAAAAAAAGCAGATTCTTCACTGCGTTCAGAATGATAATGTTGAGTGGATGAAAAAGTATGTTGCTGAGTCAAAGCAGCAAAGAAATCGCACAACTTGATACGATAACCACGCGCATTCAATGACAGAAATCTTCGGCGTTCCCACTCAGGCATTAATGGGCCAACTCATGATCGGGCTGGTGAACGGCTCGTTTTATGCGATGCTGTCGTTGGGGCTTGCGGTGATTTTTGGCATGTTGAATGTGGTGAATTTTGCCCACGGTGCGTTCTATATGATGGGCGCGTTTTTCTCGTGGATGCTGCTGAATTATTTTGGCGTCAATTATTGGTGGTCGTTGTTGCTGGCCCCAGTGGGGGTGGCGCTCGTCGGCATCGTGATTGAAAAAACCATGCTGCGCTGGCTTTATCAGCTTGATCACCTTTATGGCCTGCTGCTCACCTTCGGCATCGCGCTGATAATTGAGGGCATATTCCGCGATCAATATGGCGTATCCGGTCAGCCCTATGACTTGCCCGAAATTTTTAAAGGCGCGTTCGATTTGGGTTTTATGATGCTGCCGAAATATCGCGCGTGGGTCGTCGTCGCGTGTTTGTCGGTGTGCCTTGCCACATGGTTTGTGATTGAGCGTACGCGATTAGGGTCGTACCTGCGGGCAGGCACAGAAAATCCCAAACTGGCACAAGCATTCGGCATCAATGTGCCGCTGATGGTGACGCTCACCTATGCTTTCGGTGTCGGCCTCGCCGGACTGGCGGGCGTGCTCGCGGCACCGGTGTATCAAGTCAGCCCACTAATGGGTTCGAACATCATCATCGTTGTTTTTGCCGTGGTGGTGATTGGCGGCATGGGCTCGATTTTGGGCGCGATTCTTACTGGCTTGGCGCTCGGTTTGATCGAAGGGTTGACCAAAGTTTTTTATCCTGAAGCCTCCGCCACGGTGGTATTTGTCATTATGGCGATTGTGCTTTTGATTCGTCCTGCTGGATTATTCGGGCGGGAAAAATAATGTCCAACAGAAGCAAAGTTTTGTACATTGTTTTGTTGCTAGGCGCACTTGCCGCGCCCTTCATCGGTTACCCGATTTTTCTGATGAAAGTATTGTGCTTTGCGTTGTTTGCCTGCGCATTTAATTTGCTGATTGGTTTTACCGGATTACTTTCGTTCGGCCACGCGATGTTTTTTGGTGGCGCTGCGTATCTGTGCGCATACGCTGCAAAAACGTGGGGTTTCACGCCTGAATTGGCTGTTTTATTTGGCACGGTCGGTGCGGCTATTTTGGGTTATTTCGTCGGCTGGCTGGCGGTGCGCCGCCAGGGAATTTATTTCGCCATGGTCTCACTTGCACTTTCGCAAATGATCTATTTCATCTGCGTGCAGGCACCGTTCACAGGCGCTGAAGATGGCCTGCAAAACGTGCCGCGCGGCAAATTATTTGGCCTGTTCAGTTTGGCTGATGACACCACGATGTATTACTTTGTCCTCGCTGTTTTCATCTTCGGTTTCTGGCTAATTTATCGCACCATCCATTCGCCGTTCGGCCAGGTGCTGAAATCGATCCGCGAGAATGAGCCGAGGGCATTGTCGCTGGGATATGACGTCGATAAATACAAACTGGTCGCGTTTGTGATTTCTGCGGGCTTGGCAGGCATGGCGGGCGCCTTGAAATCGCTATCGCTGGGTTTGGCGACGCTAACCGATGTGAGCTGGCAGATGTCAGGCGAAGTGGTGCTGATGACGCTCTTGGGTGGCATGGGCACCATTCTTGGGCCCGTGCTGGGAGCCACCAGCATTATCGCGATGCAGAATTATCTCTCCAGCTTCGGCTCGTGGGTCACGATCATCATGGGCGCGACCTTTGTAGTCTGCGTGCTAGCCTTCCGGCGCGGCATCGTCGGCGAAATAGCGCATCGGCTGAAAAAGTAACGCTCTGACGGATAAAAAATGTTGCATTTGTTCTAATGAATGCAATATCGGCTCGTCTATCATCTATAATTCAAACGCTCGTTTTAATTTCCAAGCCATCCCGCCAAGGTCACACATGAAAATTCTCGTTCCGGTAAAGCGCGTCATCGATTACAACGTCAAAGTACGTGTCAAAGCAGATCAAACCGGCGTCGAAACGGCCAACGTCAAAATGTCGATGAACCCTTTCGACGAAATCGCAATTGAAGAAGCGGTGAAGCTCAGGGAAGCGGGTGTTGCGACCGAAATTGTGGCCGTTTCCATCGGTATGACGCAATGCCAGGAAACGTTGCGTACCGCGTTGGCAATGGGTGCGGATCGAGCGATTTTGGTTGAGACTGCCGCCGAGATTCAGCCGCTCGCCGTCGCCAAATTACTCAAAGCGATTGTCGATAAAGAAGCGCCGCAGCTAGTGATCCTTGGCAAACAAGCCATCGATGATGATTCAAACCAAACCGGTCAAATGCTCGCTGCACTTTTGAATTGGCCGCAGGCGACGTTTGCCTCGAAAGTCACGATTGCCAACAATGAGGCCGAAGTAATGCGCGAAATTGATGGAGGCATGGAAACGGTCGCGATCAAATTGCCTGCAATTATCACCACTGATTTGCGTCTGAATACGCCGCGATATGCGACGCTGCCGAACATCATGAAAGCGAAGAAAAAGCCGCTGGATGTGATGACTCCGGATGCGCTGGGTGTGGATGTGACGCCGCGGCTGAAAACGCTCAAGGTTGTTGAGCCAGCGAAGCGTAAGGGTGGGGTGATGGTGGCTGATGTCGCAGCACTGATCGATAAACTTAAGAACGAAGCGAAGGTGATTTGATTTTTCACTTTTGTGAAAAATTAAATCATCCCGGCAAAAGCCGGGATCCAGAACGTAAATTACAACGCGAAGCGTTGCAAGCTAGGAAAAAATAATGGCAACTTTAGTTATTGCAGAACACGACAACGAAACACTTAAACCTGGTGTAACTAACGCCATTGCCGCCGCGCACAAAATCGGTGGTGACATTCACGTGCTCGTCGCGGGCAGCCATTGCGCAGGTGCCGCCGCCGCAGCCGCAGCCGTATCAGGCGTGAGTAAAGTTTTGGTGGTGGACTCGCCAAGCTATGCCACGGCAGTTGCTGAAAATTTAGCGCCACTGATTGTGGGCTTGGCACCCGCTTATTCGCATGTGCTTGCGAGTGCTAGCGCATATGGCAAAAATGTGTTGCCACGCGTGGCCGCATTGCTGGATGTGATGCAAATTTCCGATATCGTCGCCGTTGAATCGCCCGATACATTCGTGCGCCCGATCTATGCGGGCAATGCATTTGCGACCGTGCAATCGAGCGACAAAATCAAAATCATTACCGTGCGATCAACGGGCTTTGATGCGGCACCGGGCGGCGGAACTGCCGCAATTGAAAACATCAGTGCGGGTGTAGATGCTGGCAATTCGCGTGTGGTAAAACAAGAACTCACCAAATCGGATCGCCCCGAATTAGCGGCGGCTAAACGCATCGTTTCTGGCGGACGCGGCATGGGTGATGGCGATAAATATCGCTCCGTTCTGGAGCCGCTGGCAGACAAGCTCGGCGCGGCGCTAGGTGCCTCAAGAGCGGCTGTGGACGCGGGGTTTGTCCCGAACGATTATCAAGTCGGCCAGACCGGAAAAATCGTCGCGCCTGAGTTATATATCGCTATCGGCATCTCCGGCGCGATTCAACATTTGGCCGGCATGAAAGAAAGCAAAGTGATTGTCGCGATCAACAAAGATCCCGAAGCACCGATTTTTCAAGTGGCCGATTATGGATTGGTTGGCGATTTGTTTACGTTGGTGCCGGAATTAACGGCAGCATTGTAAAGGCTGAATAAAGCCTCTCCCCCTTGATGGGGGAGAGGTTGGAGGGAGGGTGATGGTTAAATAGTCACCACATCTAATTACAGAAAATCCATCAGGAAAGCCCATGAGCGAATATCTTGCCCCCCTTAAAGACATCACCTTTTTATTGAAGCACGTCGTTGGCATTGAACAAATCGGCAAGCTGCCGGGCTGCGAAGAGGTGACCGAGGATTTGGTTACTTCGATTATGGAAGAAGTGGGCAAGCTCGCCACCAATGTGCTTTCGCCCATCAATCGTTCAGGCGACAAAGAAGGTGCTAAATGGAATAACGGTGTAGTAACTACGCCCGCAGGATTCAAAGACGCCTACTGGCAATACGCAAACGGTGGCTGGAGTGCGCTGCCCGGCCCAGTCGAATTCGGTGGCCAAGGCTTGCCGCATACCGTGGCGATTCCTGTGAGTGAGGTGATCGGCAGTGCCAATATGGCGTTCAAACTTTGCCCGCTGCTGACCAACGGCGCAGTGGATGCAATGATGGAACACGCTAGCCAAGAGATCAAAGAAAAATTCCTGCCGAAAATGGTTTCGGGCCAATGGTCGGGCACCATGAATTTAACCGAGCCGCAAGCGGGTTCCGACCTCGCATTGGTGCGCAGTAAAGCCGTGCCGCAAGCGGACGGTAGCTATAAAATTTCCGGCCAGAAAATTTTTATCACCTATGGCGAACACGATTACACGGAAAATATTATTCATCTGGTGCTAGCGCGCATCGAAGGCGCACCCGAAGGTGTGAAAGGCATTTCGCTATTCGTTGTGCCGAAAAACATGATCAATGCCGATGGCTCCATCGGCGCACGCAATGACGTGAAATGCGTATCGATTGAACACAAGCTCGGCATTCACGCCAGCCCGACCTGCGTGATGGTGTACGGCGACGCTGGTGGGGCGACCGGCTATGTGGTCGGCGAGCCTAATCGCGGGCTTGAATACATGTTTGTGATGATGAATTCCGCGCGTCTGGGCGTGGGCCTCGAAGGTGTGTCCATCGCTGAGCGCGCCTACCAGCATGCGCTCGTATGGGCGCGTGAGCGCGTGCAGGGCCGCCCGTCCACGCCGGTGCCTGCGTCGTTTGGTGAGAAACCAAAATCGGTGCCGATCATTTTCCACCCCGACGTAAAACGCATGTTGCTCACCATGCGCGCCTATGCCGAAGCCACGCGCGCACTGATTTACTGGACAGCCAGCTGCCTTGATATTGCGGAGCGTTCCACCAACGAAGATGAAAAACGCATGCATCAATCACTGGTCGATTTGATGATCCCGATTGTCAAAGGCTGGAGCACCGAAGTCGGTATTGACGTCGCCTCACTCGGTGTGCAAATCCACGGCGGCATGGGCTTTGTGGAAGAAACCGGTGCCGCGCAGTATTACCGCGATGCGCGCATCTCCACTATTTACGAAGGCACCAC
>JANXWW010000156.1 GCA_025350945.1 Burkholderiales bacterium | reverse complement strand
ATCCCGAACAGGACCGTGAAACGACGTAGCGCCGATGATAGTGCGGTATACCCGTGCGAAAGTAGGTCATCGCCAAGACCCATCTGTAAACACAACGCCCCCTCTCCATCCGAGTCGGGGCGTTTTGCTTGGCGAAGCGCTGCCTCGTAACATGGCACCGTCAGGATGCCAATTGCGGCGGCCCGATGTAATGCCGCGCCATGATGCTCAGTGCTGCCATCCCACCATGAATACAACACCCCAAATCATCCTTAACATGGTCTTCAGACATGACCAATTTAGGAGCGATCAAGAAGAAATTTAGCTGACTGGAATTTCTAGCTCAAATCGTACGCCGCTCGCATCTGCCGAGTTGTTAGCCCGAACAACGCCTCCATGAAAATCCGCAATGATTTTGACGATATAGAGACCGAGGCCCAAGTGCCCATCCTGTGCCGCACTGCCTTGGCGACTCGTCACCATGGATGTAAAGAGTTGCGATGAAACTGTCTCAGGCAGTACTGCCCCCTTATTTTCCATGCTGATTACAGCTCGTTGCCCGCGGAGCGCAATCGAAACGGTAATAGGTGAATCTGGAGCAGCAAAATCGATTGCGTTTTGGGCCAGTTTATCGAGCAGCTGAGCTATTGCGTCCGCTATACCAGATACAAGCACAGGTTTCCCCGCGCTATTCAGATTAAAACGGCAGTGTGGGTAGGCAGCGCGATAACCTTCGGTGCAACCCGTCACCAATGCGTTGACATCAAATAATTCACGTTCCGCACCGCGCAGAAACTGTTCAAGCTGGCTGGCCTCGGACATGCGAGAAATTAAATTCGAAAGACGTTTAATGCCCTCATCAGCGCGGTTGATATAGATCCGATCAGGTTCTGTAAGTGCCGACAGCCGTAAATTATCGAGTGATGATCTAACGACAGCCACCGGTGTACGCAACTCATGCGACAGTCGCGCAGCCATTTGTTCGAGGTAGCTGTTGTACTGCTTCAAGCGCCCTAAAATGTCTTCAAGCGTAACAGCCAATACGCCAATCTCGTCTCGTGAAGTAGCGCCAGAAATAACACCCGTAATACGACCATGTGCATCAATAGCGCGATCTGCTTCCATTTGCAATCGCCGTACCCGAAACGCCAACCGCCACGCAAAAAACATGAGTGCAACAAAGCCGACAAAAAATATCACTAGCGTCATCGTCAGCAAAGCTTCAAGTCCTGCAACCTTAATTGAACGACTGTTGCGATCAGACTCTTCGACCACAACTGCGCCAACAATATCGTCGCCCAACCAAACTGGTTGCGTCGCGAATTGCACCAGCATACCGTCGCGTGCCTGTCTTATGCCCACTGTTGACTGCCCGGTTAATGCCCGATCCACTTGTGCCATGATTGAACGCGTGACGCTACCCGTCTCTTCAACAACCATGCCAACATTCGCCTGGTTGGTGGTACCCAGTAACGGCTGGATGCTCGCCTGATAAATGCCTCGAAACCAAGTAATGACGCCCTTCTTGTCAGCCACAACACCTGTTTTTAATGGCGGCCGATCATTCAGATTGCCCTCTAACCCTCGCACTATCATGCGCGAATCCACCACCCAAATTCTTGAGCCATCATTTGCAACACCAGCGAGCAAACGCTCAATGGATTCTGATTGTTCATAAGTTTTTCCCAGCGATGCAGCAAGCTCCGGATCGCGACTACCGACAACACCAATAAGGCGTCGCTGCTCAAGCTCCTCTGCTGTTCTTGTGCTTTGGTTTGTAACTGAACTTCCCATCAAGTCCGGCCGATTCGATAATGAAGAAGACAAAATACGCGCCGCACTGAGGAGCACTTGCTGCTGTCCATCGCGCAAATACCCTTCCATCTCCTGCACAAAGCGAAAACCGATAAGAGGAATCAGCAACAGAATCAGCGACACTAAAAAAAGTTTCGCGCGAATGCTGAAAAGAAAAGCGGGGATTTTCACTTGGTTAACAAGTCGCTTCTTGGACAAGCGGCAGATAAATCAACACAAGAACTCACGCTTTCCACCGATAACCCATGCCATAAACAGTCTCAATTTCATTGAACGATTCATTCACCGCAATAAACTTTTTACGGATACGTTTCAGGTGGGATGTAATCGTATTATCGTCCACGGTAAGCTCAGCTTCCCGCATCAACTGATCACGATTCTTGACGTGACCGGGAAATTTCACGAGCGCGTGAATCATCCAAAACTCTGTCACCGTCAACACAACTTCGTCACTTTTCCACGTAATCGAAAGACGATTGATGTCAAGCGTCAAATCACCTCGATGCAGCACATCTTCCGCACGCGTCGGCTGACGCAGCGCTTCAAGCCTGCGAAAAAGTGCAGCGATGCGCGCCAGCAAATGCGGCATGCTCACATCCTTGGTTACATAATCATCCGCGCCTAATCTGAGCCCTGAAACAATATCGATATCGCTGTCGCGAGCGGACAAAAAAATAATCGGCAGCGTTGCTGACAGTGCGCGCAACTCACGGCAAAGTGTGAACCCGCCGTCAGCTTCATCACCCAGCCCGATATCAAGCACCGCCAAATCAGGCAAGCGTATCCGCAGCACCGACATCGCCTCGCTGCGTGATTGAAACGCGGCCACCTCATAGCCGCTGCGCGTCAGCGCGTCAAAGTAATTTTGCCGAATAAGGGCATCGTCTTCCACTATCGCGATTCGCTTCTGCATATTAAATTTTTCCGGATTGTGAATGAATTTGACTATACCGTAACCGAACTCACTCGCCGCACGCATACAGAAGATGCAAGCAGATGCCTTTATTTCGCCACAATCCATCGCATTTCTGCCACCGCTTCAGCCTCAAATCGGTCTTATTTGCAGCGCTCAATAGCAATATCCCCAGCGCAATAAAACCAAGTCTGGGGGAAACGTTATTTCAGCCATAAGGAGCGCTACATGAACACCCTATCTTCAACTACAAATATGGCAGCAACGATCAACGCTAACAACGCGCAATCTGCGTCGTCAGCGAGCCCATCTTTCGCGGCACGAGACTTTTTAAAAATGTTGGCAGCGGCAGTAGCCTCGGGCGTGGGTGTCAGTGTCGTCGTCGCCGGTTTGGCATTGGTACTTTCCAACAACGCCGAGGCTGAGGTCTTGCAGAAAAATGCAGCGATGAACGCAACATCAACACAGTCACCACAAGCCACTGTAGGCGGCCTATACATTGGCGGCGGCTGTGATCGCGAGCCTGTTGATGCCGTTGAACGTGACTGGCTGGTGAAGATCAATGGCAACACAGCTGAAGTGCGCGTCATGCAGACTTTCCTGATGCCAGCTGATGGCCCAACAGCCGCTTTTTTCGAAACGATCCTGCCACCGCATGCCAAATTAATCGCGCTCAAGGCGCATACACCACAAAAAATATTGAGCGGAAAAGTAATGGTCGTGGATGATTTTGCGGGCATGAGCCGACAAGCGCTAAACAAATTCAGTCGCCACGATGCACTTGTGATGTGGAATGACGAGGGTACGCTGTCCACGGATCAAATCATGAACTTAGTGCCCAATGACACCGTGGTCGTCGAATACACCTATGCAATCAACGTTCAGCATCAGGATGGAATACATGAATTTGATCTTGCACTGAATACGATGGAAAACGAAACGCTTGCTGCAATCAAGCCGAATCTGACGAGCGGCACTGTTTGGGTGGAGTGGGTGGGTGCCAAACCCAAACATTTGCGCGACATGCCAATCGATGTAACGCTCGAAGAATCCGCACAAGGCATCGCTGGCTTATCCTGGTTTACGCCGTCTCTTGCGCCCGCCGCGACAATTAAATTTGCCTGGGAAATGGGTGCGCCCTTTGCAAAAACGCGCACAGCAAATCGCTGACGGCAAGCGCAGTAACAGCCTATCAACACATCAGCGCAACAACAACGCACAAAAAGAACCTCGGAGCCGGACGTCTGCATGCATGGCAGCAAGCAGCAGGCGTCCTCTGGGCCACTTGTTCAATAAAATAAATCGGAAATAACCTTGCAAAAATCTCTATTGCTCCGTGTTGTCATCATCTTGCTACTAATTTTGGTGCTGTGGATTCCTCTCGCGCTCGTCCAGGGCGTCGTTTCTGATCGCCAGCATTTGCAGCGCCAAGTTGAAGAAACTATTGCCACCACCTCGACCGGGCCGCAGCGTATCGCGGGGCCGTTGCTGATTGTTCCGTACGTCGTCAGCGAATTAGTCGTGACGATCGACGACAAAGGGCACGAGAAAACGCACTGGAGCAACTCCAATAATCATGCAGTATTTTTGCCGGAGATACTCGACTACAACGGTGACGTGGGCATAGAAGAAAAATATAAGGGACTCTATAAATCGTTGCTGTATCAAACCAAAGGTGTATGGAAAGCGCATTTCAATGTGCCCGTTAATTTGGGCACGGGCATTGATGCGAAGCACACTACCAAACGACTTATTCCTGGCAAAGCCTATGTCGCTATTGGCTTGTCCGATGTTCGCGGCCTGCGCGGCACGCCGCAGATTACGTGGGATGTGGCCACGATTGAAGTATCAAACAACGCAAACTGGCCGGCACTGGGTGATGGCCTGAACGCCAGCATTGGCGTGCTTGATACGGCTGAAGCCCATTCGCACGACATGACGATGCAGCTCGATATTGCCGGCACCAGCATGCTATCTATCGCGCCGATGGGAAAAACGACCACAGTGCAGCTCCGCGCCGCGTGGCCACATCCTAATTTCGGTGGGCGATTTTTGCCGACTTCCAAACAGATTGATGACAAAGGCTTTGTTGCGAAATGGGAGGTGTCACAACTGTCCAGCAAAAATGCCGCGCTCGTTATGCAACCCGCTCGTACTGACTCACAGCCAACACTGCTTGAAACCTTTGATGTCGCGTTCATCGAGCCCGTCAATATTTATCTGAAAGCCGAGCGTGCGGTGAAATACGGTATCCTGTTTGTGGTGCTCACTTTTGCAGCGTTTTTTCTGTTGGAGACGATGAAAAGTCTGCGCATTCATGCGCTGCAATATGGGCTGGTTGGTCTCGCACTTGCGATTTTCTTTTTGCTGCTAGTGAGTTTGTCTGAGCATATTCCATTTTTACTTGCCTATCTTTCGGCCAGTGTGGCGTGTATTTCACTCATTGCCTACTATCTCTCGCATGTGCTTGGTGGTGCAAAATACGGCCTTTTTTTTGGTGCATCGCTGACCGCGCTCTATGGCGTGTTGTACGGCTTATTGCTGTCAGAAGATAACGCGCTCGTATTGGGCTCATTACTCTTGTTTGTAGTGCTCGCCGTGGTGATGCTGGTCACGCGCAAGTTTGACTGGTTTAAATTGGGTCGCGTCGAGTAATGCATTAAAAAAACACTTCCAAATAAATTGAAGATACTGTATATTTATTCAGTATCTTCAATTTATTGTTTGGAGGTGAATATGTCTCTCCCCGCAACTAACCGTGCCATTGGCATTCATCGAGATCAGCCGCTCAAAGGCCGCGGCGCGGCGCTCAACATCGAAGGGCGCTTTGAGCAATGGCAGCGTGAAGCCTTTGATGACGGCTGGCAAGAAACGCCATCTGATCATGCTGATGATGATGGTCAAGATCCTGCCCCGCCAAAAACAGTGGTCGCTCGCGAAATCGCGAAATCGATCATTACCGAAAACGATTCTCCCGATATTCCATTTCGCTATTCGGTAAACCCTTATCGCGGCTGCGAACATGGCTGCATTTATTGCTTTGCGCGGCCCAGTCACGCCTATCTTGGCTTGTCACCCGGCCTCGATTTTGAAACGCGCATTTTTGCCAAAGTAAACGCCCCCGAATTATTTCGCGCGGAATTATCAAAACCAAACTATCGCTGCGATGTGATTAGCCTCGGCATCAACACCGATGCCTATCAACCCTGCGAGCGGGAATACAAAATCACGCGCCAATTGCTTCAGATCGCCAGTGAATTCAATCAACCCGTTGGTTTGATTACGAAGTCAGCCTTGATTGAGCGCGATCTCGATATTTTGCTGCCGATGGCTGAGCGCAATCTGGTTCACGTCACGCTATCGGTGACCACACAGGATCATCATATTTCACGCTATCTGGAGCCACGCACTGCTGCACCCGCGCGGCGTATGCAAGCGATTAAAACGCTCGCCGCTGCCGGGATTCCCGTCGGCATTAACGTGGCTCCGGTCATTCCATTTCTTACCGATCACGAAATGGAAAACTTGCTCGAAACCGGTCGGCAAATGGGTGCCACCACGGCGGGCTATACCTTACTGCGCTTGCCGTGGGAGCTGAAGGAATTATTTCGTAACTGGTTGCAGCAGCATTTTCCGCTGAAAGCTGAACATGTCATGTCGCGGGTGCAGGAAATGCGTGGGGGACGCGACAATGATCCCAACTTTGGCACACGAATGGCCGGGCAGGGTATTTTTGCCGAACTGTTGCGCCAACGTTTTGCCAAGGCATGTACGCGGTTTGATCTAAATAATCAGGGCAGGCGACAGATTCAGCGGCTTGATACCAGCCAATTCGTGGTGCCCGGTAAACCTGTTCAAGGTGCGTTGTTCTGATTGCTTGCTTTAATTGACGCACAGCCAGATAGACGAGTGCGATAATTCTTGAATATCATTTCAGGATTATTTGCCATCATGAACGCGTTACTGAATGGATTGCCAAACGAAGCCTTGTCACCATCCCTCGACGGAATCGAGGTCGCCAATAACGCAATCGCATTTGCCGCATTGCGCGAATCGTTTCTCGCGGATGAGGATGCAACGCTCAATATCCTGCTTGCCACGGCAAAGCTCGCCGATCACGCAAATGCCAATGTTCAAACGACTGCGCGATCCCTGGTTGCGTCTGTGCGCAGCCGACAAAAGCAAAACGTCGGCATGCAGTCATTTCTCACGCAATACGACCTCTCGACGCAGGAAGGCGTATTGCTAATGTGTGTGGCCGAAGCGCTGCTGCGTATTCCTGACGCAGCCACGGCGGACAAATTAATCAAGGATAAATTTGCGCAAGGCGATTGGAATAAACATCTTGGCGCATCTGACTCGATGCTGGTGAATGCGGGCACCTGGGGCATGATGCTCACGGGCAAGCTTGTGTCGGTTAATCCCAGTAGCGTGGCCGACGTGGGGGGCTGGATCACGCGCCTTGCCGCACGCGCGGGAGAACCCATCGTGCGCACCGCACTGCGCCAGGGCATGAAGTTGATGGCGGAGCAATTTGTGATGGGGCGCGATATTGAAGAAGCGCTGAAACGGTCCATCTCGGAAGATCAAAAATCGTATCGCCATTCATTCGACATGCTCGGTGAAGGTGCCATGACTGCTGTCGATGCGGAACGTTATTTTGTGGCGTATCAAAATGCGATCACCACTATTTCCGGGTACGCAAAATCAGCAACATCCGTATTTGCAGCGCCCGGCATTTCAGTAAAGTTGTCCGCGCTGCACCCACGCTACGAACTCGCGCACCGCGACCGCGTGATGGCCGAAATGCTGCCGAAAGTGATGAAGCTCGCCGAAATGGCGCGCGATGGTAGCATCGGCATAACGCTCGATGCGGAAGAAACCGAGCGCCTCGAAATCTCACTCGATATTTTTGCCACGATTTACGCAGACAAACGATTTGCAGGTTATGAAGGTCTGGGTCTCGCGGTGCAGGCGTATCAAAAGCGCGCCAGCCACGTGATCGATTGGCTGACCGCCTTGGCGCAAAAACATGGCCGCCGCATCATGACCCGTCTGGTCAAAGGTGCGTACTGGGATACCGAAATCAAACGTGCGCAAATGCAGGGTTTTACCAATTACCCGGTGTTTACGCGCAAGGCTAATACCGATGTTTCTTATCTGGCCTGTGCAGCAAAAATGCTCGCGCATCCCGACGCGTTTTACGGTCAGTTCGCCACCCACAATGCGCATACGGTCGCCACCATCATGCAGCGCGCTACCACCGATAATCAATTCGAATTTCAGCGCTTACATGGCATGGGCATGGAGCTGTATGACGCGGTGTTGGCGCATTCACACAAGGACAGGACATATGCCTGCCGCGTGTATGCGCCCGTTGGTAGCCACGAAGATTTGCTGCCTTATCTGGTGCGACGTTTGCTGGAAAACGGGGCTAATTCATCGTTTGTGAACCGCATCGCCGATCCTGATGTTTCAATCGATGATGTGATTGCCGATCCGATTGCTGCGTGTGAAAAAAATGCATCTAAAGCCAATCCCAAATTGCCTTTACCGCAAAATTTATTTCAAAACTCGGCAGTGCCGCGAGTGAATTCATCCGGCTTTAGTTTTTCTGACGTTGCCGCAACGAATGCGCTGCGTGAGGAAATGGCACCCGTATTGGCGATGAATAATTTCATCGCCCGGCCACTGATCGCCGGTGTGCCCATGCGCGGCGTGCCGTCAAACGCGATTGATCCGGTACATTTGACCAAGCTCGGCGTGGTGGAAAACGCTGATGAAGCACTGCTGGATTTGAGTTGTGATATTGCCGCGAAATGGCCCGGCCTACCGGGTGAGGCGCGCGCGGAAATTCTTGATCGCGCGGCTGATTTGCTGGAAGAGCGACGCGGTTTTTTTATCGCGCTGATGGCAAAAGAAGCGGGCAAAACCATGCCCGATGCGTTGGGCGAAGTGCGCGAGGCGGCAGATTTTTGCAGCTATTACGCCGCGCTGTGCCGCAAACATTTTTGTGCGGCCGAGCTACTAACAGGGCCAACTGGCGAATCGAATGAATTAATGCTCACCGGTCGCGGTGTCTTTGCCGCTATCTCGCCGTGGAATTTTCCGCTGGCGATTTTCTTGGGCCAGATTGCCGCCGCGTTCGCCGCCGGCAATGCGGTGATCGCCAAGCCTGCCGAGCAAACGCCCATCATCGCGTTTGAAGCAGTAAAACTGTTGCTCGACGCGGGCATGCCCAAAGACGCGATTGCGCTCGTGCCTGGGCCCGGCGAAACCATTGGCGCGAGATTAGTAACTGATCCGCGCATTGCGGGCGTGGTTTTTACCGGCGGAACTAATACCGCGCAAGCGATTAACCGTGCGCTGGCGAATCGAGTTGGGGCGATCATTCCTTTTATCGCCGAAACTGGCGGACTGAACGCGATGATTGCGGATTCATCTGCGTTACCTGAGCAAGTGGTGAATGACGTGATCGCTTCTGCATTCAACAGCGCCGGTCAGCGCTGTTCAGCGTTGCGGATTCTATGTGTTCAGGCTGATATTGCGCCACGCATCATGACCCTGCTCAAAGGTGCCATGAACGAGTTGCGCATCGGCGACCCAGCAAAACTGGATACCGATATTGGCCCGGTGATTGATCGTGATGCGCTCGACATGCTGATTGCGCATCGCGAAAAAATGGCGAGTACATTTACCAAAATAGGGCAGACTCGTTTGCCGCCCGAAATCACCAACGGCTATTTTTTCGCACCCTGCGCGTTCGAAATTCCGGCATTTGACACGATAAAGTCCGAAGTATTCGGCCCGATATTGCATGTATATTCGTTTGCAGGCGAAAAATTGATGGAAGTCGTCGATCAAATTAACGCGAGTGGTTATGGTTTGACGCTGGGAATTCACTCACGTATTGAAGACACGATTGCCGCGATCCGGGTGCGAGCACGAGTGGGTAATGTGTATGTGAATCGCAACCAGATTGGTGCTGTAGTCGGTGTACAGCCGTTTGGCGGCGAGGGTTTGAGTGGCACAGGGCCGAAAGCAGGCGGGCCGCATTATTTGTTCAGATTCGCCACAGAGCGAACGTTTACCGTGAACACTGCGGCGGCCGGTGGCAATGCGGCTTTGATTGCGAGTTCAGAATAATTGTAATAAAGTTTTGAATGATTAGGGAATAAGCAATTTCGGCATATCACTGTTGAGGGGCAGTAGAAACATGATCAAACTTCCACATTCGCGCCTACCGTTGGTGGCGCTGGCAGTTATCTTGGCGATGCTGGCAGGTTGCGCCTCTGTGCCCGCCAACGATGGCGAAGCGCGCGGCACCCGTGTTTCATCCTTCTCATCGCCACCGGCAGCGAACGGCTTGCCCGGTGGCTGGCAGGATTGGATCATGTCACGCCTGCTTAAAAAAACCGAATACAAAGTTATCAACGAAAACGGCACACATGTGTTGGAGGCGCGTTCCGAATCCGCCGCCTCCGGGCTGTTGCAAGAAGTCTTGATTGATCCCAACGTGCAGCGCCATATTTCATGGCGATGGAAAGCGCCGCAGCTTATTCCCACTGCAGATAACACCCGACGCAACGCGGATGATTCGCCTGTCCGTATCGTCATCGCTTTCGACGGCGACAAAAAGAAATTTGATTTCGAAGATCGCGCCATGGCCGATATGGTGAAACTTTTCAGTGGCCGCGAAATGCCTTATGCCACCATCATGTACATCTGGGAAAACAAACTACCGGTTGGCACTGTGCTGGAGAATGCCCACTCAAGTCGCGCGAAAATGATCGTCGCCGAAAGTGGCCCCAAGCGAGTCGGCCAATGGCTGACCATGACACGCAATGTGCTGGACGATTTTCGGCAAGCGTACGGCGAAGAACCCGGGAAAATAATTTCAGTCGGCGTCATGACCGACACCAACACTACCGGCTCAAAAGTGACGGCGTACTATGGTGACATTATGTTTTCAGAAACCTTGACGAGCAACGCGAAAACGCTGGGTGGTAGTGTCGCGATCACTGAGAGCGTCGTTAGATGAACGCCTAGTTAAAAATAAAACTCTATCACTGGCGCGGCGTTCAAGGCAAAAACGGCTGTGAACCCGCCCCTTTGCTTGTGTTTATATTTTCTTCACGCCCGCAGGCGCATGATCGCCTGATAGCAGCACCAGCATGGATTTTCCCTCACCTTTCCAAAAATCCACTGCGTCTTGAAACAACTCAATCACCGTTTCAAGCTGGCTTTCGTGATGATCGGCGAAGCCGTCCGTGTGATCAAAATAAATCGTGTATCCGTTCGCTTCCGCCCATTCCATGTCCGTCAAACAGTCATAAAACGCATCCCAGTTTTTGCCGAAATGATCCGGAAATTTCATGGCGACAGCAGCGTGATTTAAAAACTGGTCTTTCTTCTCGATTTTTTTGCCTTCAAGATGAAAGAACGTGAGCGCCTTCGCGTGCGAAAGTTTTTGCAGATCCGCAACACTCGCGTGCGTTTTTAACCAATACACGCCACTCGGATGATCGCTGGCGAGAAGCTGGGTGAGTTCGGGCGAGGGCATAAATTGAAACTCCTACTGTTTGATTTTACGAAACGTCGCGTAATGATCGTCGGTGTAATAGCACTCGAATGCAGATGATTTCGGCGTGCCGCAAACGATACGCTTGGCACCTCGATTTTTCGCACCCGGCGTTTTCACGGTGTATTCGCGATAGTAGCCGCGCGCTTGTTTGGGAAAAGCTTTTTCGCGATTCGAAAAAGTCACACCATCTTTGGAATACGGAAACGGCCCGCCTTTGGCAATCAGCGCCAACGTAGCGCGCGCTTCCTTGGGCAAATCGGCTTCTAACACAATAGGGAAATCACGCGACGCTGTTAAATCGCCGACCCTTTCACGCGCTTCGATATTACCCTGCGGCCAAATCGTGATGGCAACTGTTATGAGAAGTAGCGAAATCAATAAAAATATTTTCGAAATTTTTAGCAAGTTCAAGTTGGCCTCGCGCTGCAAATGGGTGTCGTCAAAAACATAAAAATATTTAGTTCGACTGTGGTGAATTTTTATTCGGGCATTTCGGTTTGGTGCAATCGGCATACAAATAAAGCGAATGGTCGTGAATATCAAAGCCGCGATCTTTGGCGATTTTTATCTGCCGCTTTTCGATTTCAGGATCGTAAAACTCTTCCACTTTCCCGCATTGCAAGCACACCAGATGATCGTGGTGACTGCCTTCATTCAGCTCGAATACGGCCTTGCCGCTTTCAAAATGGTGTCGCACCAATAATCCTGCCTGTTCGAATTGGGTGAGCACGCGATATACAGTTGCTAAACCAATATCCGCGTTTTCATTTAGCAGGATTTTGAAAACATCCTCCGCCGTCATATGGCGTTCGCTGGAATTATGGAAAAGCTCCAGCACTTTCAAGCGTGGCAAGGTCGCTTTGAGGCCGGTGTTACGCAAGTCTTTGGATTCGGACATGTTTGTGATGGAAGAATGAATTGCGTTAATGGGTTATATCAAAATCATATTACCCAATCATAGTCCTTTTGCAGGCGCTCGCGCATTGCGGGTCGTGCTGTCGGTTATAATCGTACAATACTTCAAGAGGAAGTCACCATGGGTTCAAATTTTGCTGTCGCCATCAGATTTTTATTTATTGTTGCCGCTATTTTCGGCCTGTCCGCCTGTGCAGGTTACGGCGTGCACAAGATCGATATTCAGCAGGGTAATTTGGTCACGCAGGAGCAACTCGCCAAAGTTAAAACCGGTATGAATCGGGTGGATGTCAAAAATATTTTAGGTACACCGCTGCTGCAAGATGTGTTTAACGGCAACCGCTGGGATTACGCGTTCAGCGATGATCGTGGCACCAAACTTGGGCCGTTCGGTCGCGACGTACAGAAATTTCGCGTGACGATTGTGTTTGCCAGCGACGTTGTGGCGAAGATTGAAGGCGAAGCATCGCCAGTCGAGATTCTGACCGGTGGCGGTGATAAGCGCGTGGTGCCCAAGACAACACCTCCAGGCGCGCCCACCCCGCCCCCAAAATCGTAAGGCGTGTCACATGCTGCGGTTAGCAATAGCCGGTGCTAACGGGCGCATGGGGCAAACGTTGGTGGAGGCGGCCACGCACACGGCGGATGTGCAACTCACGAGCGCGCTGGGCCGCGATAGCGACGTTGAAGCCGCGCTCGCCAGTTCTGATGTGTTCATCGATTTCACGCGACCTGAAGCGACGCTGAAATATTTGGCTTTGTGTCAAAAACATCATGTGAAAGCCGTCATCGGCACCACCGGATTTAATGCTGGACAAAAGCAGCAAATCGAAGCCTTTGCACAACACATCGCCATTGTCTTTGCACCCAATATGAGCATCGGCGTGAATGTAAGTTTGCAGCTGGTTGAGGCTGCCGCCAAAGCATTTGGGCTGGATTACGATATCGAAATTTTCGAAGCGCACCACAAAATGAAAGTCGATGCGCCCTCAGGCACCGCATTGGCATTCGGCGAGGCGGCAGCTGGCGCGCGCGGGCAAAAATTGAGTGATGTCGCGATTTACGAGCGCCACAATGTGACTCATCCGCGTCAGCGCGGCAGCATTGGCTTTTCAGTGTTGCGCGCGGGCGACATCATCGGCGATCACACCGTATTTTTTGCAGGGCCGGGCGAGCGAATTGAAATCACGCACAAATCATCCTCACGCGCCACCTATGCGCAGGGTGCCATGCGTGCGGCAAAATTTTTAGCCGATAAAAAAACAGGATTGTTCGATATGCGCGATGTTTTAGATCTTCGCTGAGCGTTTCCTTGGCTAATGAAATTGCGCTTTAGGCCCACATCGGGTACAATTCTTGTTTAATCGCGAAGCAACAAAAACGCGGGAAAGTGCCGGGCTTGAGTCAATCGCCCATTGGCCTTTCCCTTTTTTTATGCCCACGATTTCCCTCAAGTTTTTCGTGGAGCCGCCCTTGTTGAAGCCGAATTCATTCCCCGCCCTCTTGGTTCTTGCAGACGGCTCGGTATTTAAGGGTATTTCTATTGGTGCACCTGGACACGCCGTTGGCGAAGTGGTGTTCAACACCGCCATGACCGGCTATCAGGAAATTCTGACCGACCCATCCTACATGGGGCAAATGGTCACGCTTACCTATCCGCACATCGGCAATACCGGCACTAATCCTGAAGACGGCGAATCCCACAAAACCTACGCGTCAGGCTTGATTATTCGCGACCTGCCGACACTCGCATCGAATTGGCGCATGACCGAAACGCTGCCGGAATATTTAAAGCGAAATAATGTCGTCGCGATTGCCGATATTGATACCCGTCGCCTTACCAGAATAACCCGCGAAAAAGGTGCGCAGAATGGCTGTATTTTAGTCGGCGCGCACGATGATGCAGCGATCAAAAAAGCACAAGCCTTGGCGAAAGCCGCACCCAATATGTCAGGCCTTGATTTGGCGAAAGTCGTATCGGCAACAAAATCGTACGACTGGAATGCCTCAACCTGGGCGCTAGGCGCGGGTTTCAAAGCAATGGAGAATGCGAAGTTTCACGTTGTCGCTTTCGATTACGGCGTCAAGCACAATATTTTGCGCATGCTGGCGGACCGCGGTTGCAAAGTCACTGTGTTGCCCGCGCAAACATCCAGCGCAGCGGCGTTGGCGTTAAAGCCCGACGGCGTATTCCTCTCCAACGGGCCAGGCGATCCTGAGCCCTGTGACTACGCGATTAAAGCGATTCAGGAAATCGTGGCCATTGATGTTCCCGTATTCGGTATTTGTCTGGGCCATCAATTGCTGGGACTTGCTTCGGGCGCGAAGACAATGAAGATGAAATTTGGCCATCATGGCGCGAATCATCCGGTGCAGGATTTAGCGACAAAAAAAGTTTATATCACCAGCCAAAATCACGGCTTTGCGGTGGACGAATCCACGCTGCCCGCCAATGTGCGCATCACGCATAAATCGTTATTCGATGGCACCTGCCAGGGGATTGAGCGCACCGATAAACGCGCGTTCAGTTTTCAAGGGCATCCCGAAGCAAGTCCGGGCCCGCATGAAGTGGGGTATTTGTTTGACAAGTTTGTGAAGATGATGGAAGCAGCGCGTGGCGGCTAAGAAATCTCCAGCGAAGTCAGCCACTCG
>JANXWW010000147.1 GCA_025350945.1 Burkholderiales bacterium | reverse complement strand
GCTGCCGAAAATTGTTCAGCATTTTTTACGGTAACCTGCGCACATGCTTAATTTCGACAATCGTTTCATCCGCGAACTGCCAGGTGATTCCATCTCGACCAACGAAACACGTCAGGTAACACGTGCCTGCTGGTCAAGTGTTACGCCTACTCGTGTGGCCGCTCCGAATATGCTTGCATATTCGCGCGAGATGGCAGCGACACTTGGCCTTGATGATGCTGCGATGCAATCGAATGAGATGGTCAACGCCTTGTCAGGGAACGAATTGCTATCCGGAATGCAGCCTTATGCGACCTGTTATGGCGGTCATCAATTTGGTCACTGGGCGGGGCAGTTGGGCGATGGGCGGGCAATTTATTTGGGCGAAGTCGTCAACGCGGCGGGTGAGCGCTGGGAAATGCAGTTGAAGGGTGCGGGCCCGACGCCGTATTCGCGGCGAGCAGATGGGCGCGCGGTGCTGCGATCATCGATTCGCGAATTTTTATGTTCTGAGGCGATGCATCATCTGGGCATACCGACCACGCGTGCGCTGAGCCTGGTGGCCACGGGTGAAAAAGTCGTGCGTGACATGTTTTATAACGGCAACCCTATGCCTGAGCAGGGCGCGATTGTCTGCCGCGTGGCACCATCGTTTACCCGCTTCGGGCATGTTGAAATTCTCGCAGCGCGTGGTGAATCGGATCTGCTTTTGAAATTCATCGATTTCACGATTGACCGCGATTTCCCGCACCTGAAATCGAACCCGCAAAAATACTCTGTCTGGTTCGCCGAAATTTGTGAGCGTACCGCACACATGATAGTCGGCTGGATGCAGGTTGGCTATGTCCATGGCGTGATGAACACCGATAACATGTCGATCCTCGGTTTAACGATTGACTACGGGCCGTATGGCTGGGTCGACAATTTCGATCCGGGCTGGACGCCTAATACCACCGACGCAAATGGCAAGCGCTATGCGTTTGGCCGTCAGCCGGAAATTGCGCGGTGGAATCTGGAGCGGCTGGCGGATGCCTTAGCAGAACTCGGCTCGGTGTTTGCTGACGATGCCGCGCTGAGGGCAGGCCTTGAACGCTATGATGAAATTTACAACAACGAATTTAATCGCGTTTTTGCGCAAAAATTTGGTTTCAGAAAACTAAAACGCGAATTGCAAAACGACGACGGCGAGTTGATCAATGGTATCTTTGCGCTGATGCAAAATGCGGAAGTGGATATGACGGATTTTTTTCGCCAGTTGAGTGAAATTCAAATTTCAAATCCGTCGCCGGATGTTTTGCGCAGCGCGTTTTACGTTGAGGAGAAATGGCGGCAATATCGTCCTGAGTTTGCGGCATGGCTTACGCGTTACGCAGCGCGTGTGAGTGCGGACGCACAACCGGACGCGATACGTGTTGAGGCGATGCGTCAGGTAAACCCGCGTTATGTGTTGCGCAACTATCTGGCACAGCAAGCCATCGACTTGGCCGGGCAGGGCGATATGAGCATGATTCATGAATTGCTGGATGTGATGAGAAACCCTTACAGCACGCAAACAGGGCGCGATGCGTTCGCAGCCAAGCGGCCAGACTGGGCGCGGCATAAAGCGGGCTGTTCGATGTTGTCATGCAGTTCATAGCGGTGAAATCGTTTTTCTATGCGGCGCAAAATATAAATTTCTGGCAATAATTTTATGGCGTTTCTTCCTTTGCGCATTTTATCGATCTCGCTTGAAAAGATAATTGCCGCCGCGCTGGCGGTGGGCCTTATGCTGGCCGTGATGCTTTGCGTAGGCGGTTATTTCACGCTTCAGCATTTGCGCGAAAGCAATGCTTGGGCGAATCATACGCATCAGGTTTTGCTGGCCATCGCTAGCATTGAAACCGATTTGATCGATGCCGAAACGGGGCAGCGCGGCTATCTGCTCACAGGTAAAAAGAATTATTTACGCCCCTATGAAAAAGCCCGCAATGATGCGTCCAAACATTTTGCCGCGTTTTTGACACTCGTGGCCGACAATCCCCAGCAGACTGAATCCGGTTTGAACCTGCAAAACCTTGCCAATGACAAACTGGCGGAATTAAAACAGACCATTCAGCTATACGATGAAAAAGGCCAGGCTGCCGCCATGACTGTCGTGTTGCAGGATCAGGGCGAAAAATGGATGGCCGAAATTCGCGCATTAGGCATCACCATTAGCGAACGGGAAGGCGCACTGCTGGCGGTGCGCCTGGCCGCCGCCAAGGCCGCGTTTGATCGCGCCGTTGCCATGTTTGTTGTCGCGCTCGTGTTGTACGCGATATTTGCCGTGTTTAGCTATGTGCTTATTCGACGGGAATTGACTCGCCGCCGACTGGCAGAAGATAATTTTCGCGCCAGCGAAGCGCGCATCCGTGCCATCACCGACAATCTGCCCGCCCTGATTGTTTATGTTGATCGTGATGAGCGTTATCGCTTTTGCAATCAATACGTCGAAACCGTTTATGGCACAAGCCCCGCCCGGCTGATCGGCTCGACCATGCGCGAAGTGTGCGGCCCAGCGCTTTATACCGAGATTGAAGGATATATTCGTCAGGCCTTGCGCGGTGAGCGGGCCGATTTTGAAGGCACCATCAACGCACGCGGGCAGATCCTGCACCACCATACCAGCTACATTCCTGATCGCGCCGCTGATGGTTCAGTACGCGGATTTTACGCGCTCTCGTTTGATATCACGGCGCGTAAGGCTGCCGAGGCGGCATTTTTTCAGGAGCATGAGCGTGTTGAAGTGACGCTGCGCTCCATCGGTGATGCGGTCGTCACCACCGATGCAGACGGCAATATCAATTATCTGAACCCCATCGCAGAATCGATGACCGGCTGGGATGACGCCACTGCGCGCGGGCGGCCACTGGAAGAGGTGTTTCAGATAATCAATATTCACAGCCGCGAAACAGTGCCCAATCCACTCGCACAAGCTATGCGCGAAAATCGCATTGTCGAGCTTGCCGCTGATTCACTTTTGATCACACGTAGCGGCACCGAGGCAGCCATTGAAGATTCTGCCGCGCCAATCCGCGACCGTGCGGGAAATGTCATCGGCGGCGTGCTGGTGTTTCATGACGTGAGCGAGATACGAGCGCTGGCCGTGCGCATGGCGCGCATGGCGCATCACGATGCATTGACCGATCTGCCCAATCGCCTGCTGCTGCGCGATCGGCTGGCACAAGCGATCAGCAACGCAAAACGCAACAATCAGCGGCTGGCATTATTGTTTTGCGATCTTGATCGCTTCAAGCAGGTCAACGACAGTCTGGGCCACGCCTCGGGTGATGCCCTGCTCAAGGAAGTGGCGAGCCGTCTGGTGAGTTGCGTGCGCATGAGCGATACCGTGAGTCGTCAGGGTGGCGATGAATTTCTGGTGTTGCTGCAGGACGTTCACGATACGGCTTCGGTTGCGATCACTGCCGAGAAAATTCGCGCTGCACTCTGCGCACCTTTTGAACTTGATGAGCAGCAGGTGCGTATCGGGGGCTCGATTGGCATCAGCATATTTCCTGATGACAGCGTGGACGAGCATGCACTGATTAAAAATGCGGATGCGGCGATGTATGAGGCCAAAGCGAATGGGCGTGATCGTTTTCAGTTTTTCACACCGGCCATGAATATCAATACGCAAAACCGTTACCAGCTTGAAAATGATTTGCGAAACGCGATCTCGCAAAACGATTTCTGTTTGTACTACCAGCCAAAATTTGATTTTTTAACAGGCGATCTGGTGGGCGCGGAGGCGCTGTTGCGCTGGCCACATGGTGCAACCAAGGGACACACCACCATCGCACTCATTCGCTTTGCCGAGGAGACAGGCCTGATTCATTACATCGGTGCCTGGGTGCTGCAGGAAGCCTGCGAACAAATGAAAAAATGGCGGCTGTCAGGCTTAGCACCTGTCCCGATTTCGGTCAATGTTTCTGCTCTGCAAATGCGGCAGAACAGTTTTGCTATTGAAGTATCACAGGTGTTGCGCGCAGCAGAAGTCGATCCGCGCCTGCTTGAGCTTGAGCTTACCGAAAGCATGCTGATTGATGCCGAAGACGGTACCATTGCGCAGATGCATGCACTCAAAAAGATGGGCGTTAAATTATCAATCGATGATTTCGGCACCGGCTATTCGAGCCTGATTTATTTGAAAAAATTCCCCATCGATACGCTGAAAATTGATCGCGCCTTTGTCAGCGAAATTACTACCGCACGCCATAGCGCTGCCATCACGCTGGCGATCATTACGCTGGCAAGGAGTCTGGAACTTGAAGTCGTTGCTGAGGGAATCGAGACCATTGAGCAGGCGGAAATAATTTTTGAGCAGGGTTGTCAAGTGATGCAGGGCTATCTGTTCGCCAAACCTTTGGCCACAGACCAATTCGAAATTCTGCTTCAGGAAGGCGGCAAAACCAGTGAGCTGCGCGCCCCGCAGCCGCGGGTATTAAGTGTGGGCGAATAGCTGAGTCAGAAATCCTCTCCCAACATTGCGTCAGGAGAGGACACATCATTTAGCCTTAGTGTTTAAAGTTAACGCTTGTCATGCTGCACGACGCTCCAATACTTCAACATGGTTTGCGTCATTGCTGGCGTTACCAATCGCGTCGTTAATCACAATCTTGCGCGGCTTCATGGCTTCGGGCACTTCGCGGGCCAGCTCAACATTCAGCAAGCCCGCATCCAGCGATGCGCTCACCACTTTTACGTGCTCGGCAAGCTGAAACCGGTGCTCAAAATTGCGTGCCGCAATGCCGCGATGCAAATACGATTTTGTTTGTTCATCGCGTTCTTTACGGCCCACCACCTTGAGTGAATCGCCTTCCAGTTCAAGGTCAATCTCGGTGCGCTTGAAACCGGCGACGGCCATGGTAATGCGATATTTATCGTCCGCAATCAATTCAATATTGTAGGGCGGGTAAGTCGGCACACCGTCTCCAAGGTCAGCGCCACGTTGCGCACGTTCGAACATGTTTGCCAAACGGTCATAGCCAATAGCCGAACGATACAAAGGGGAAAAATCAAAATTTCTCATGTCAATATCCTTTAAAAAGTAAGCGATAAGATTAATTAACGAAATCAATTTCGTTAATTTCTGCAAGCCTCAATTGAGCGCTTGCATGAGAAGAAATAGGATCGCGATTTTTTATTTCAAGGGGCTTGAAATGCACAAAAAAATGACCACGCCCAGTAGTTTTCCGGTAAATCAAAACATTAATCGTAGGTCAGGTTCGATTTGTGTTGAAACGCTAGTGCTGGCGCGGCGTTTGAGGCACATTTGTCTCAAACGGCAAGTCCCGCTTGCACATTGAAATCAGGATTTTTTCATCACTGAATTAAAAAGCGGCAAAGTCAATATTGCGTCCAGCCATTTAATAACTGGTGCATGAGTTGATTGATAAAACCAGTCTTTATCGACGTGCGCAAATTGGCGGATAAACGGCACAACGGCAGCATCAGCAAAGCTGAATTTGTCGCCAACCAAAAATGCGGATGATGTCAGACGTGTATTCAAAAGATCCAGGAATTTTTCACAGGCCGCGCGGTAATTTTCAGCCGATTTTTCTGGAAAACGATTGGGATATTTGTAGTGATCCAGATCGCGTTTGAATGAGGTGTCGTTTTGCTCGATCAGCGCTGATGCACCTTGATATTGCAGCCAACTCTCCGGATCGTTCTGACGCAACGCCCAACGCATAATGTCCAGACTTTCATCAATCACCGTGCCGTCAGCGAGTTGCAATACCGGCACCGTCGCCTTTGGTGATATCGCCAGCATCGCCGCAGGTTTATTGCGCAGATCGACTTCATGATGCGTCACGACAACGCTGCTCACCGCAATCGCCAGCCGCGCGCGTATCGCATACGGACAGCGGCGGAATGTGTAGAGCGTGGGGCTAGTTGAAGTCGGGATAGAGTTCATCTTGACAAGATTATTTATGTCTCATTTTAAATGATGAAGCTGAGCAGGCAGGATAAACTAGCATGGTTATAACTAGTTTCTCACCACAAAAAGGTGCATCGCATGAAAGCAGATTCCATTCTCCACACCATCGGCAATACGCCGCATATCAAAATCAATCGCCTGTTTGGCAGCACGCATAACGTCTGGATCAAATCCGAGCGCAGCAATCCGGGTGGCTCGATCAAGGATCGCATTGCGTTGTCGATGATTGAGGATGCTGAGCGCAGCGGCGCGCTTAAACCGGGCGCGGTGATTATCGAGCCTACTTCCGGTAACACCGGCATTGGTTTGGCGATGGTGGCCGCTGTAAAGGGCTACAAACTCATTCTGGTGATGCCGGACAGCATGTCGATTGAGCGCCGCCGCCTGATGCTGGCCTACGGTGCCACATTCGATCTCACGCCACGTGAGAAAGGCATGAAGGGCGCTATTGCGCGCGCGCAGGAGCTTGCCGCCGCCACACCACATTCGTGGATTCCGCAACAGTTTGAAAATCCCGCCAATATTGAGGCGCACGTTCGCACCACCGCGCTGGAAATTATTGCCGATTTTCCGGATGGAATTGATGCGATGATTACTGGCGTGGGCTCTGGCGGGCACATTACCGGCTGCGCAAAAGTATTGAAAGCAAAATGGCCGCAGCTAAAAGTTTTTGCCGTTGAGCCGACTGCATCTCCGGTGATTTCGGGCGGCGCACCATCGCCGCATCCGATTCAGGGGATTGGTGCCGGATTTATTCCGAAAAATCTGGATGTGTCATTGCTCGATGGTGTGATTCAAGTCGAGGCCGAACCTGCGCGCGAAATGGCTCGTCGTGCCGCGCGAGAAGAGGGCATGCTGGTCGGTATTTCATCCGGTGCGACATTGGCGGCGATTGCGCAAAAATTACCTGAGCTTAAGACGGGGGCGACGGTGCTGGGATTTAATTACGATACGGGCGAGCGGTACTTGTCGGTGGAGGGATTTTTTCCGGCTTAGATTGCATTTTGAACGATAAGTAAACCCTAGCGCTGGTGCGCCTTTTCAAGCATTTTTGCTGCAAACGGCAAGCACAGCAAGGTGTTTACCCGTTGCCGCGTTGAAGTTGCCATCGATCATTCAAGCAACCCCGCCTCGCAAGGTATCATCACGCAATGTCCAAACTCGTATCAGAACTCAGCACCATCTTCGGTCCCACCGGCGCACTTGCCAAGCGTATTGACGGCTTTCGCCATCGGACAAGCCAGATTGAAATGGCGGAAAAAATTGAAGCCGCAATTGATCGCGCGGGCGTGCTGATTGCTGAGGCGGGCACGGGTACGGGCAAGACATTTGCCTATCTGGTGCCTGCGCTCCGCTCAGGTGGCAAGGTGATTATTTCCACCGGTACCAAGACCTTGCAAGATCAGCTTTTTCACCGTGATATTCCGACTGTGGTTGCGGCATTGGGAATTCCTGTTTCCACCGCGTTGCTGAAAGGCCGCGCGAATTATGTGTGCCTGCATCATCTGGAAGAAGCAGTGGAAGATGGTCGCTTTATGAATCGCGAGGACGTGAAACATATCGCGGTAATTCGTCGATTTGCAGAGCGCTCGTTGAGCGGCAATGGCACGGGCGATAAAGCAGAATTGCCGGACGTGCCGGAGCGTTCCAACGCATGGAATGTGGCCGTGTCAACGCGCGAAAATTGTCTGGGCTCGCAGTGCGGGCGCTACACAGATTGCTTTGTGATGAAAGCACGCAAGGCGGCGATGGAGGCCGAAGTGGTGGTCGTGAATCATCATTTATTTTTTGCCGACCTGGTATTGAAAGATGATGGTGCGCAGGATTTATTGCCGGCGTGCAATACCGTGGTGTTCGACGAGGCGCACCAATTGCCCGATACCGCGACGATGTTTTTTGGCGAAGCCGTATCGACCTCGCAAATGATTGAGCTGGCCCGCGATGCGCGGCTCGCAGGTGTGGCGCATGCTGGCGACTTTAAAGATTTGCAAGAAGCCGCGATGGCGCTTGATCTGGCGACACGTGATTTGCGATTGACTGTGCGTGAAGATTTTGGCCGCATGCCCGGGGCAAGCGTGGCCGAGCGCGAAGGTTTTGCGGACGCCTACACCAAGGCGCAAGAGCAAATGGGCGAGCTGCGTGAAATGCTCGAAAGCCAATCCGCGCGCGCACCGGAGATTGCCAATTGTCTGGAGCGCGCCGATGAGCTTTCGCAAAAATTGGCGCAATGGCAGGGTGCCGGAAAAGAGGGCGGTATCGAAGGTGTGATTCGCTGGGCAGAAGCATATTCGCAATCGCTTGCGTTTCATTTAACGCCGTTATCCGTCGCCAATATTTTTCGCGAACAAGTTTTTGGCAAAAAACGCGCGTGGATTTTTACCTCCGCCACGCTTGCTGTAAAGGGCGAATTTGGTCACTATCAAACCGAAATGGGCTTGCTCAATACTGAGGGCAAGAGCGATGAAGACGATGCATTTGGTGAACAAAAGCGTGAACGTGCGGATGCAGCAAAAGTAGAAACAGCATCGTGGGCATCACCGTTTGATTATCCAAATCAAGCGCTGCTGTATTTGCCCAAAGGTTTGCCCGCGCCCAATACGCCTGACCATACTGAGGCGATTGTGAAGGCTGCCTTGCCGTTGATCGAAGCGGCCGCAGGCCGTGCGTTTTTATTATTCACCTCACTCAAGGCCATGGATCGCGCGCACGGCCTGCTAAAAGATTTATTTGCGCAGCGCGACCTCATATTTCCGCTGATGGTGCAGGGTGAAGGCACGCGCACAGAATTGCTGGAGCGATTCCGTAAACTCGGCAATGCAGTGTTGGTGGCAAGCCATTCATTTTGGGAAGGTGTGGACGTGAAAGGCGATGCGTTGTCAGTCGTGGTGATCGATAAACTTCCCTTTGCCGCTCCTGACGATCCGGTACTCGCCGCGCGAATTGATGCGATCAATCAATCGGGTGGCAATGCATTTATGCATTATCAAGTACCGCACGCCGCAATAAAATTAAAGCAGGGCGCGGGCCGATTGATTCGCGATGAACATGACCGCGGTGTGTTGATGATTGGTGATAACCGTCTCGTCGATAAGCCGTACGGCAAACGAATCTGGCAAAGCCTGCCGCCGATGCGCCGCACGCGGATTGAAGAGGAGGCGGTGGCGTTTTTTGC
>JANXWW010000298.1 GCA_025350945.1 Burkholderiales bacterium | reverse complement strand
CCAGGGCTTTATCGATCCCACCAGTTTTGGTTTGACTGAAAGCGTGATGATTCTGGCGATGGTGGTGTTGGGCGGCATGGGCAATATCTGGGGGGTGATCGTCGGCGCGGTGCTGCTGTCGTTTGTGCCGGAGCTATTGCGCTACACAGTTGAGCCTGCACAAAAAGCATTGTTCGGCAGACAAATTATCGAAGCCGAAGTGCTGCGCATGTTGCTGTTTGGTTTTGCGATGGTGGTGATGATGCTGTTCCGTCCCGCGGGACTTATTTCGTCAGCGGTGCGGAAACGTGAATTATCGCAACATCAAGCCCCGAAGGAGGCATAACCATGACCGCCATTCTTGAAGCTAAAAAAATTACCAAACGATTCGGCGGCTTGACTGCTTTATCCGACGTGAGCTTTGCGATTGAACAAGGGCAGATCTTTGGTCTCATTGGCCCGAACGGCGCAGGCAAAACGACCATGTTTAACGTGCTCACAGGGCTCTATCAGCACGACGAAGGCGTGGTGAGCTTCAACGGTCAGCCACTCACCGGCATCACCCCGGATCGCATCGCCAAGCTCGGCGTCGCGCGCACGTTTCAAAATATTCGCCTGTTCAATAATCTGAGCGCCATTGAAAACGTGATGATTGGTCGCCATGTGCGCACACATACGGGCGTGTGGGGCGCGATCACGCGACACGGCGGTGCCAGGCGCGAAGAAGCGGCGATTGAAAAGCGCGCGCATGAGTTGCTTGATTTCGTGAACATCGGTCATCGTGCGAACGAACTCGCGAAACATCTTTCATATGGCGATCAGCGTCGACTGGAAATTGCGCGTGCACTGGCGACTGAGCCTAAAGTGTTGGCGCTCGACGAGCCTGCTGCGGGTATGAATGCGACCGAGAAAATGTCGCTCAGAAAGTTGATAGGTGCGATTCGCGCGCAAGGCATTACCATTTTATTAATTGAGCACGACGTGAAATTAATGATGGGACTGTGTGATCGCATCGCCGTGCTCGATTACGGCAAAAAAATTGCCGAGGGTAATCCTGCCGAGGTTCAGCGCGATCCCAAAGTGATCGAAGCCTATCTCGGTGCCGCCGTGGAGATTGCCGCATGAGTTTGTTATCTCTGACGAATGTAGAAATAAACTACGGCGGCATTCGCGCGGTAAAAAGTATTTCACTCGATGTAAATGAGGGCGAATTGGTGACCTTGATCGGCGCGAATGGCGCGGGTAAAACAACTACCTTGAAAGCAATCACAGGCTTGCTAAAGCCCGCCAGCGGCACCATCACCTACAACGGAAAAAATGTGATCGGCACACCAGCCTACAGCCTCGCGGCGAATGGCTTGGTGATGGTGCCGGAAGGGCGCGGCGTATTTCCCGGTCTAACGATTGAAGAAAATTTGCAGATGGGCGCGTATACGCGCAACGACCGCGCGCAAATCAAGGTGGATATTGAGGAAAAATTTGCGCTATTCCCACGTCTGAAAGAACGCGCCAAACAAACAGCCGGAACCTTGTCAGGTGGTGAACAGCAAATGCTCGCGATCTCACGCGCGTTGATGGCGCGACCCAAACTATTGTTGCTCGATGAACCATCAATGGGCCTAGCACCAATCATGGTGCAAAAAATATTTGAAGTGGTGCGCGATGTGGCAAAGACTGGCGTGACCATTTTATTGATCGAGCAAAACGCTGCGCTTGCGCTGCAAGTCAGCACCCGCGGTTACGTGATGGATGGCGGCGTAATTACGATCAGCGGCGAATCAAAAGCGTTGCTCGCCAACCCAAAAGTGCGTGAGGCTTATTTGGGTGAAGATGTGGTCGCAGCATCTGCAATTGCAACCTAAAATTGAGGCGAATGTCCAACCATCATGGGCGCACTTTCAACCATCGTGTTATCACCATCAGCGCCATCCGGCATCTCCAAATCAGATTTGGCGCAGCTAAAACGCGCCAAATTTTTGCTGGAAAATCCCAGCCTTGCTGCACGCGCCTCCGCCATGTTGGGCTCGCCGGTTGAGCGCGGTATGGCGATGTTGCCCGCGCGATTTCAAAAATCGGTGCATCAAGCATCCGAAGCGGCGATGATGAAAGCACTGAATGTCGC
>JANXWW010000130.1 GCA_025350945.1 Burkholderiales bacterium | reverse complement strand
AGATGCAAGTCACCGCATGACCAAACCCGTGGCGCAGACTTGAAAATGCCCTGCAAAGGCAGTTGCTGATAAAACAAATGGCAACTGCCACGCATAAAGGCAAAGCTGCTGTTACGCATGTTGCGGTATTTCATGGCCAGCTGCTCGGGATCTCGGCCTCTGTTGAATTTCTGAATGATGGAAATAATATTTTTCACGTTGATCTGCTATGGTTTTTCTTGTAAAAGTTTCGATCTGATCTGACGCTTAGTCCTTGCCAAAGAATAAGGTAAGCGGTTTTGATGAACGTGCAAAGCGAATATCAAAACTTTGAAACGAAAAGTAATTCAGCACAAAGTTTCAGCCAGAACGTCATTAAGCGCAAGGTCAGTCTACTGAATTTAGCGGCAGTGCCCGGGCAAGTCTTGGGTTTTCCCGTATAAGGTTGAGATGATAGCGTTACTCGATGCGAACTGATCAAAAAACCATGACTGCAACGCTGTGGCCCGCGCATTTTTCGAACGTGCCATCGGCCTGCACGACGTGCCGGAGAAAGTCGCCATTGACAAGAGCGGCTCGAACAAAGCGAGCATCGTCAGTACCCAGGCCGATAGCAGCGTTACTATCGCAAGGTGCCAGTTTAAATATCTGAGCAATATTGTCGAGCAAGACGATCGCGCCATCAAACGAGTCACGCGGCGCATGCTCGGATTCAAAACCTATCGGTGTGCACGAATCATAATTGTCGGTATCGAAACCATGTATATGATCCGCAAAAACCAACTCGGCGACATCCAAGACCAAACTTCGTCCGCAGCGAACCAGTTCTACTCGCTGGCATTTCGATCGCCGCCTATCTCGGCGACGCACTCGGCCTCTTCGCGTTATCGCGACAGAACCATCGAGACCGTTTACCCAGATGCTGAGGTGCAACTATGCATTGGTCACATGGTGCGCAACAGCCTGAACTGGGTGAGCTCGAAGCAACCAATAGGTACGAGTGATTCCGTCCTTTGCATGTGCATCGGAAATCCGCAAGGCACTCTAAGCCCCGCAGGAGGTCCCCTTGGGGAATACAGCCAATGCAATTGAGAGCGTGAACTTTAGCTGCCGTAAACAGATTAAAGCGCGCGCGTCATTTTCGAACGGCGAGGAGCAATCAAGCTACTGCACTTGGAATTACGCAATATCAGCCAGCGGTGGACCATGCCAATCAAGAACTGGAAACCGGCCTTAAGTCAGCCTATGATCCGCTTTGAAAAGCAGTTCAACCGAGGCTAGCAAAATCAATAAACACAAAATCTAGGACACCCTCTGTCATCTATCCGATTTTTTGGCGACTCACATCCATTGTTGCCGCCGACTTGCTTTCACGTGATGACTGCGTTGCCCTAACCCCGCTTTTGTCGAGAACACTACAATAGCTAAACGCCGCACGACATCATCAAAGTAGTTGCTTGCAGCGCCATTGAATACAATTTTTACGCCTGCCGTCACGCGCGTATTTAGCGATCGCTACATCTGGAACGACGACGGTAGCCTGACAGAAAAGATCGAAGCGGACAGTAACGTCTATCGCATCGTTGGCAACGCCTGACATTAGGTTGGCTAGGAAGCACGTCTCAAAGCCTTCTTTCTCCGCGATAACTACAATCCCAGGACCTGGCTAAAAACAAACGCATCGACTACACGCTCGACGGTGAAGACAAACAAATACAGAGGGTCGTCACGCTGCATGACGGCAACGGCAACCCGGTTGCATCCACCACCGCACCACTCAACCCTGCGATCACTTTCCAGGGTGAATGCGAACGTCATCCCATCGAGATTAAATTGCTTGGGGATGGACAGCGCGTTGGCAATTCATGAAACATTTCTTCCAAGAAGAGACGAAACAATCGCTGCGCACTTTGCATGTTGATTGGATTGGAATGAACGCAAGCTTTGCGTGATGTCGTTCCGTAGCGACAGTTTTAGAAGTAGTGATTCACGTTGCTGTCATCTGGGATGGTTAAATTATGTTTTTTCTAGAATGGTCTTGAGCCGCACGCCATGTTGTATGCGATGGAATTATTTGCCGCAGGTTATCCGATCGTGATGGCACATCTGTGGATGATTGGCGCGCTCCTGTTTTTGTACAAATGGGAACGCCGACTCCCACGCATGTACGACCGCGAGTTCGTCTATCCGCCCGTGTCGATTTTATTGCCATGTCATAACGAGGGCGATACCGTGCGCGAAACCATTGCGTGGTTGTTGAAACAAGATTACCCCTGCTTCGACATCATCGCCATCAACGACGGTAGCCGCGATGAAACTGGCGCGATTCTTGATGAACTCGCGGCGACCGATCCCAAGCTTCGCGTAATTCATCTTGCCAAGAACCAAGGTAAGGCAACGGGCTTACGCATGGGAGCGCTATTGTCGGAACACGAGTATTTGATCTGTATTGACGGTGATGCTCTCCTGGAGCCAGATGCCTGCCGTTGGATGGTCGCGCATTTCGTATCGAGTCCGCGCGTGGGCGCGGTCACTGGGAATCCACGCATCCGCAATCGTTCTACGCTCATCGGCAAGATTCAGGTCGGCGAATTCTCTTGCATCATCGGCATGATCAAGCGCGCGCAGCGCATCTACGGTTACATTTTTTCAGTGTCCGGTGTGATCGTCGCGTTTCGCAAACAGGCATTGCACGACGTCCAGTTTTGGTCGACCGATATGATGACCGAGGATGTTGACATCACCTGGAAATTGCAGCGCAATCGGTGGAACATTCGCTACGAGCCACGCGCTAAATGCTGGGTGCTGATGCCGGAGACGCTGAAGGGATTGTGGCGGCAACGGTTGCGCTGGGCGCAAGGTGGGATGGAAGTGCTTAGCAAAAATATCGGCTTGCTGTTTCATTGGTCCGGCCGACATATGTGGCTACTGTTGATTGAGGCAATTCTTTCCGTCGCGTGGGTATATACACTCGCGTTGCTGGCACTCGTATTCATGGTGCAACTGTTGATTGGCACGGCATCGACTGTAAGCGTTTCAGAGGTCGTCTTCATCAGTGCAGCGCTCACGGTGACCTGTCTTATGCAGTTTCTGTGCGGCTTTTTTCTCGACAGTCGCTACGAAAAAAATATCTGGAAGCATTATTTCTGGATGGTCTGGTATCCCATCATTTATTGGATGCTGGGTGCGGCAACGGCATTTGTCGGATTGCCTAAAGCGTTGTTAAACCGTAAACGCGGACTCGCCACCTGGGTGAGTCCGGATAGAGGATTGAAATCATGACCACACCGCCCATCATCGATGAGCCACAGTTATTGAAAGTGCTGCACAAAGTACGCGATGGCACGATCCGTACCGCACTCTGGGCCCTTTGGACGCTCTTGATCATGCCGACCGTGAGTTTTTTGATTTGGCTATTTGCCGGTGGCGGTATCGCCCTGCACGCGAGTGGCTGGCTGGGCAAAGCGGATCAAATATCGTGGGTCGGTACTGCGGCTTTCTATCTCGCAGCGTTGATGTCAGCGCTCGTGCTCATGGCCTTGTGGAGCTGGAGCAAGAAACGCGAGGCGCGGCGCACGCCGCCGGGAACAGATCAAAGTCCGTTGACGCGCGAACAGATGGCTCTGGCTTTTGGCGTTTGCGAAAAGCAATTGCAGTCTTGGCAGGCGAATCGCTTGCTCGTGATTCATCATGCACCGTGCGGGATGATCGCTGCGGTCGAACCGCGCGACTGATGGCAATGACTGCTTGTGCAACGGTAACGCGCCGCGCAGTGCTGAAGACCATTAGCGCTGGCGCCGCGACCGTGGCATTTCCGTGGCACGCTCTCGCAAAAGCGGAAAGACTCGATCCGCGCGCATATGCGCACGGCCTCGATATCGTGACACTCAACGACAAGCCGCTCATGATTTGGTCGAGCTGGGGCTATCCGCCGCAGCCGACTGGCGCACCGAACTGGGAACACGATGTGTATTGTGCAAGCCTCGAGGCTGCGCGGCCGGTGGTGCGCCCACGTGTGCTGGTGAGGGCGCCCGAAGCGCAGGAGCCGGCCAGCGCCGCAGTCAACGACCGGCAGCAACTGTTGATAACGTGCGAAGACGGCAGTGACGGTATTCACCAGCGGGCGGGGCTCTGGAACGCCGATCTCTCGCCGCGGGTTGCTTACCCACTCGCGGTTGGGCGCGGCGGGCATTCCGGCCACGCAGCCGCGATTGGAGACACTTTCCTCGTCGCGTTTGCAGAGGGGTGGTCTAGACAGCACGCCGCACAGTCGTTTCGCGGATTGGGTGCTGGCGAGGGTATCTGGTTGCGATGGCTTGATAGTCAAGGTGCTCCCGGCCGCTTGGTCAAGGTTTCCGGCCATGCCGACGGCGAGAATAACGATTGGCCGATGCTCGCCGCGTCTCAACAAAATGCCCTGATTGTCTGGCAGCAATTCCCGACGCGCGCGCTGAAAGCAGCACTGGTGTCGCCCACCGGGGTCGCCAAGCCGTTCGAACTGGTTCGCGAACTTGCGACCGGTTACGCCTATGACGTCTGCTATCTGCCCTCGCAGCGCCTGTATGTTGTGGTCGCTGCGCAGTCGCGAGGTGGTTTTTGCGCGTTGATCGATCTTCAAGGCCGCTTGGTGTATTCGACGCAAAGCGTGCCGCCCATCACGAGCGAAGGCAGAGCTGTGCCATCGCGTTTCGGCTCGCACATGCTGTACCCGGTCTCGCCGTCTGGTGCCGCGGTGCTTGCAATTGATCGTGCCTCCGCAAAAGTCGAGCGGACATTTTCATTCTCGAAATCGTGGGAGCCGATGGGCACCAGCGCTATCTGGCTCACGCCGCGAAAGGCGTTGGTGGCTTCGCTTACAAAAGCAGAAATAACTTTCGAGCCGATTCAGTTTTGATGCGAGATATTTATTTACTTCAGGCGATAGCAGGCCATCGTCAGCGCCGTGGTCTGGCTACCGCTCGCGCAATCGTTAACCGCCTGTACCTCAGCGCGGCATGGGCCGTGCTCACATGCGCGACCGGTGTGCTTGCCCAGCCCGTGGCCTCCACGCCATCTTCATCCGCAAACGAGGCCTGGATCGCGCGGGTAAATCAGGCGGAAAAGGAGCAGCAATACGCGGTGGCGTTGTCCATTTGCCGAGCTGCGGAATCCGCGACGCAAAATGCGATTGACAAGCGTGCTGCGCGCCTATGCCAGGCGCGCATGTTGTCGCTCTTGGGCATGTTTACCGATGCACGCCAAGCACTCGACGGCGTGGAGAACCCCGATCCGGCAATGGTGCAAAAGATGGATGAGGATGTCGCGGCTGCGTCGCTACGCCAGGCGGAGCTTGCCTACGCCGATACGGCCCAGGACAGAGTTCGTGCCGTTGATCGTGCGTTGCAACTGATTGCTGAGAATCGGCGGCGTTATCCACAGTCGCTGCGATCCCGGTTCGACGAGATTCGTGCGCTTGAACGCCGCGAAAAAGATCGCGAAGCCCTAGCCGCCTTTGCGCAACTTGAGCGCGAGATTAAAGCCGGCGACATCCCGGCCTATGTGTTTCATGCGGCAGGTCTCGCGTACCTGCGATCACATGCGCCGCGCGAGGCGCTGGCTGCACTCACGCGTGCATTGGAGCGCGACCCTGGTAATTTCGAGGCTGCGTTATCGCGCGTGAATGCGTATGCCGATCTGCTCGACATGGAGAGCGCCGATATGGCGCTCGCGGGGACAAAGAAAATCGCGGTGGAGCCTGGGCAAAAGTTCGAGGCTGAAATGCTGGCAATCTGGCTTGTCGCCTACCAGAATCGGCTCGCGGAGGCCAAGCGCCGCTTCAGTGCGCTGCAGGATCAGGCACCAAATTCGGATCAACTCGAACTCGCTCTCGGGCGCATCGCGCAGTGGCAGGATCGGCCCCGCGACGCCGAACAGCATCTCTCGCTGGTGGCGAGCCGCGATCCCAGAAACTATCAGGCACATAACGGGTTGCGTAATGTGGCCGCCGGTGTGGGCGATTTTGGTGAAGCCATGCAGAGGCTAGACATCATGAAAGCGCTGGAGCCTGAGCACGCCGATACGGTCGAGGCGCAGCGCGACTGGCAGCTGAAACGCAGCTTTGCAATCTCGACGACGTATTCGCAATCGAACGACCAGAGTCCGCGCGCCAATGGTGCCAGCCGCTCGCTCGATAGCAGATTCGATCTTCCCTACATCAACATGCAGCTGCGGCCCTATGCAGTTGGACAGCAGGAGTGGCACAAATTCGTTGACCGTGAAGCCACTTTTCGCCGCACCGAAGCAGGCCTCGTGTACTGGTGGCCGTGGATCGGTACGATGACGCTGGCCGCGCGTCAAACGCAAACGCGTACGCAAACGCGTACGCAAACACGCGCGCAAACACAATCGAGCCGTACCACGCCGTTCGCCGAGACGGATTTGCGGCTGGGCGATGATATTTCACTTGCGCTCCGCTACGAGCGCGATAGCGCGGATGCGCCAGCGCGAGCGCGGCTTGACGGCATCTATGCAAGATCGATTCGTGCCGCGTTGCGGGTACGCGTTGCAGATGAGGTGGCGCTGCGCGCGAGTGCTCAGGAACTCGTATTTTCTGACAACAACCGGCGGCGAAGCATCGGCGTGGGCGCTGATTTTCGTCTTTATGCGGGAGCGCGTGCGACGATCGATGCCTCGGCGGATGCCGAACGCACGACCAATACGTCCGATGCCGGAGCCTACTTCAGTCCGCTTGAACAAAATGTCGCGAGTGCTGCGGTGTCGCTCAATTGGCTCACGTCGCAATGGGCTCGTGGACGATTCACGCAAAAGTTGCGCGTGAGCGCGAGCCGCGTTGCACAACGCGGATTTGCGGGCGAGTGGGCAGGCAGCGCGCGGTATGAGCACGCGTGGACGATCAGCCCGGCAGCCACTCTTCAATACGGCGTTGGCTATGTGCGTCGCGTTTTCGACAGTGAGCCGAGCAAAGGGCCGGAAGCGTCGATTTCCGCATCTTTTCTGTTTTGAGGTGATGAAATGAAAACTCTAGCATTGGCGCGGCTTTTCAGGCAGTTTGTAATTGTGATCCTTTGCGCGGCGGCACCGTGGTCGAGCGTTACGGCGGCACCGGCGCAAATGAAGACAGTACAAATAGGGACAGATTTCATCGTGCTCTGTTATCACGATGTAAGCAACGCTTTTGCGGGCGACCCGAATGGCGTGAGTATCGATACCTTCGTCACGCATTTGAACTGGTTACGCGATAACGGCTATCAGGCGATTTCAATCGACGATGTGATGGCCGCGCGCGCGGGGACAAAACCGCTGCCGCCGCGGGCGTTCCTGCTCTCCTTCGACGATGGATATCTTAGTTTTTACGACGACGTTTTTCCAATTTTGAAGACACGCAAACTGCCGGCGGTATTCGGCATCGTGACCGCGTGGATTGATGGTACCGAAGATGCGGTAGGCGATCAGACCGATCCGTTTTTTCGCAAACAGCAATTCGTCACGTGGGCGCAACTGAAAGAAATGCGCGAAAGCGGTTTGGTCGAGATCGCCTCGCACAGCCATAACCTGCACCACGGCATTCCTTCGAATCCGCAGGGCAACACACAGCCTGCGGGCATCACACTGCGTTATTTGGAAAAACAAGCGCAGTATGAAGACGAGGCATCGTTGCGATTGCGTTTGCGTAACGATATTGCGGAGGCGCGTGCCCGCATTGAAAAAAATCTTGGTGTGCGGCCGCGCGTGATGGTGTGGCCGTTCGGGGCCTACAACCAAATCGGTATCGAGGAAGCGAATCGCGAAGGAATGATGATCAACTTCTCGCTCGACACCGGCCTTGCCGATGTGAACGATCTGAACGGCATTGATCGCGTGCTAGTGGGAAAAAATATGACACTCGCACAATTCAGCTACGCGGTTAATGCAGTGAGCGGCAATCGTATCCCGGAAGCGTTGCGTGGTATTCGTCTAACACTTGATGAAATTGCTGGTGATGGCGAGGACGCGGAAAACGAAAAGCTGGGAAAGTTGCTTGAGCGCGTGAAGCAACTTGGCGTCAATACAGTTTTTCTCGATGCCCATCCAAAGTCAGTGGCTGGCGCGCAAGTCAGTACCGCCTACTTTCCGAGCGAGGTGCTGACCATGAAGCGCGATCTCTTCAATCGCGCCGCTTGGCAATTGCGCAAGCGTCTAGGCGTTGAGGTGTTCGCTGTGATGGGGACGTCTTTCACGCCGGTCGGCAGCCGCGATGTATCGGTCACCGCCTACCGAGATCTGGCACGGCACGCGATCTTTCAGGGAATTGTGATCGACGCCCGCGATGCAGCGCCTGATGGCAATACAGATCTGAGACGGTGGATACGACAGGTGCAGTACTACCGGAAGCCGACAACTCGCCTCTTCGATGGCGTTATAGGCCCCGGTCGTCTCAGCGAAGCCATGTTGCGTGCAGCGATCTCAAATCCTGATTCGGCATTCGTGATCGGCACTGACGATGGCGAACCTATCATCTCGTGCAAACAAAACTGCAACAACCTCGTTGTGCAGATCGATGCTGCCGCACGTGAGACTGACGATGTGCAACTGCTTGAGCGGTTATGCGCGTTTGAGCGAGCGGGCATGCGGCATCTCATCATCGACGATAGTCGAGGTCTGCTCGCGGCCAGCGAAAAGCGCGTGGACTGGTTGAGGCGCGCGATCTCGGTTCGTGCGAATCCTTTTTAGAATTTATAAAGGGGTGATCTCGATTTCCGTGTAATTTGTGACGCTTGGCATAGACTACACAGAATTGTTACACCCTCACGAATATGCCACGGTGTCATCAAATCTACACTAGGACAAACCCTATATAGGGTTTTCCTGTCTTGTCGCGGCCGGTGTAACGATAGACACTAATTAGAGCAAGTTTTTTTAAATCTATTGGCTCTACAATCAAGATTGTAGCCGCAAAAATTTGGAGATTATCATGGCTGTTGGCGCTTTAGGTAACAATCCTCAGACGCAAGTTGAGCCATTACCGCCACTGCCGGCAGATACTCAGCGCGATAATCAGCGCGATAATCAGCTATGAACCATCCGTCCCGGAAGAGACCCCGCCAGCGACAACGACACCAACCATAGGTCCATCTTGTCCCGCGAACTTTAATCCTTCTGACCAATCCGCCGCGAACCATCCGACTGAGACGCTTGTAGATTGGAAGAGCCCGCCAAACGAAGTACAGCTCCTTGCGGGCAAGCCTTCTGATGTATCGCCGAAAAACGTGGTGTCCCCAGGCTACCCACTATCTGTCGATGCTGACCTAGGCAATCCCAAACCGCAATCATTACTTGGAAAGCTCACTGGCGGAGCCATTGAACTTTCTGACCCAGAAAATCTGCTGGCGCGAAACGCAGCGCAGCTGAATTACGGTCTTAAAATGAATAGCGATAATCGAACGCTTACTTTGCCGAACACGAAGCAGGGTGGTGAAATTTACGCGGATATTCAGTACGCTCAGGACGGGTTATTTCGCGGCAACAATCTCGATCACAACGGCGGAAAAATGTTGTCGGCACCCTCAGGAACCAGTCCAGAATTCAGCAAAGCGTATCAAGAACGGTCACAGCAGCTAGCTACTGTCAATGCCATTCAAGCCGGTACTCTGATACTAGGCACGCTGACGGCAGGTGGTGGTCGTGGCAATTTTAAAGTGGAGCCTGCGGTCACCAGAATCGAACGGCCGATTACGCAATCTCGAACAACTGTTGAACCTAAAACTGGCACAGCACGAGGTAACCAGTCAATCCAGCCGGGCAGAACAAATACTGGTGCATCTGCAAACACTGCGCGCCCTGCCGTTACCGCAAGCCAACCCGCCGAAGTTCGACCGGGTGTAAACGCAGCATTTGGACGAGGAACCACCTTACCGCCGCGTAGCGCTCCTATTACCGCCACTCCGCCGGAGGCTAATCCGTCTTTTTGGGAAATGAAGTTTCAGTCCGGGGGCAAAAATTATGTATTCAATACCTCAAACATTAAATACTACGATGCCGGAGGAGGCCGGAAAGGTATCACCTTCAACGAACCACTGATTCGGCCGGTAGATGGAAATGGACGTACGTTTGGTGTGGGAACTGATACAACGGCCGTCAGGCAGGGCCCGAAGCTCGTTCGGGATGGATATCGGCAGGTGTTCACAGAGTTGCGCAATCATGGCTTTGATGAGGTCAAATTCACGGGTATTGAGCGCGTACCCCAGCCGGGTAGAGACTACAAGGGCGGATCTCGCCCTGACAGCACGTTCGACCTCAATAGATGACAGGTGCATAAATACATAGATCGGCACGAAAACTTTTCCATTCGATTACCAGAGTTCTCGTCTAGAAGTCGTATTCTGTAGTGCAGTATGAAATAAAATGAGGCTACATAATATGTGGCGGTATTTATAAATCTGAGGTGATGAGAGCAAAGCAAAAGTTCGTAATCATGAAGCGATACCCCTCCATAGGCGCAATACGGCAGGAGCTGGGCAATACGGACTGCAAGGCAACGATCTATCGCTAGTTGAAAGAGATTCAAGATGAGGAAGTTAACAGGCTTGGTACCAAGATCGCAATTAGCGATGCCTTTCAAGATTTGGTTAAGCGTTTAGCAGGGCTACTACGAGATGATGTTGATAGTCCTATCATTGAACTGACCAACAGGCACCCGCCGAATGGGCAAAACAATTTATCGAGGCTGAAATCCGTCCGGCAGCATAATCCACCGACTTGCCCATCCACTAAATCACACCTCACTCATTGTGCCAAACACAATCGTGGCTACAGAGCTTCGTATGATTAAACCAGCGGTTCCTTAGCGGATTGAGACGGCGCTGACAGACTATTCCATCTAGCGCAAAGTGTGACTGTATTACGATAAAGGTTAATGTATGACTAGTAGCATCCGTAACCCGGAAGCCGAAAGCTAGGCGCGTGAACTGGCGCAAGTCAGCGGGAAAAACATCACCGATGTGGTGCTGGAAGCTCTGCGCGGCTACCGCGAGCATTAGTATCAACAGCAAGGCAAGCAGTCTCCCTTGTCCAAGCGGCTTCTAGCGATAGGCGCACATTGTGCCCGTCTGCCGGATTTGGACGCCCGCAGCGCGGATGAAATCATGGGGTATGACGAGCGCGGCTTGCCCGCATGATTCTGGATACCTCGGCGCTGATGGCGATTTTGCTCAACAAGGCGGATGCGCCAATCTATGCCCAAGGCTATCGCGTAAGCAACCAGTAAATCCATTTCGGCAGGTACGCTTGCGGAGGCCATGATGGTCATCGCCGCGCGCAAGGGTGGCTTTGGCGTGACGGATTTGCAAAAGCTGCTGCGTGAGGCAAAGGTGGCCGTCGTGCCGGTGGGAGAAGAGGCGGCGACGGAGGCATTTGATGCGTGGTTGCGTTTTGGGAAACGCAATCATCCAGCGAGTTTGAACTTTGGCG
>JANXWW010000124.1 GCA_025350945.1 Burkholderiales bacterium | reverse complement strand
CATGGTGAAATTCACAAAAGTTGAAAAATTTGCCTGGAAACGCGATTATCCTTCATCTAACTCCAATCTAGACTTCCCTGATCGATTATTCATGCGCGTTTCAGTCACCCCACTTGCCGATTTTCGTCAACAATTTATAGAATTCGCTATTCGCCAGGAGGCGCTTTGCTTCGGTGAATTCAAAACTAAGGCGGGGCGCTTGTCCCCTTATTTTTTCAATTCTGGCCTATTCAGCGATGGCGAATCACTCGCAAAATTAACCCACTTCTACGCCGAAGCGGCACTCGCATCCGGGCTCAAAATTGACACCATTTTCGGGCCCGCCTACAAAGGCATCACGCTGGCCGCGGGCGTCGCCATTGCCATGGCCAACCTGGGACAAAACGTGCCGTTTTGCTATAACCGCAAAGAAGCCAAGGATCACGGCGAAGGCGGGCTGATTGTAGGCGCACCGCTCAGGGGAAATGTGCTCATTGTTGATGACGTCATTTCCGATGGCGCATCGAAGCGCGAATCGGTCGAGATGATCCGCGCGGCGGGGGCCACGCCAGTCGGCGTGTTAATTGCTTTGGATCGTCAGGAAGTGGGGGCAAAAGCAGGCAGTACACAATCTGCGGCGCAGGAATTCAACCAAACCACCGGCATCCCCGTTATAGCGGTGGCAACATTGGCGGACATCACGGCCTATCTGGCACGAATGCCTGATGAAAACGCTAAACTTGCAGCAATCGAGGCATACCGAAAGCAGTACGGCGCAGTTATTTAATAAAATATTCCATGAATCTGGTTTCCAATATTCGTTACATGTTGCTGTGCGTCACACTCGTTGGCGCTTGCTTGCCTGCGCACGCGGTTTTTAAATGCACCGACGACAAGGGCGTGACTCACTACGGCGACACCATGCCACCACAGTGCGCCAAGCGCGATATCGTTGAGTACACCAAGGAAGGTGATGTTGTCCGCAGATTTGATGCCCCGCTGACCACGGATCAGCTACGCACGCGCGAAGAAGCCGCACAAAAGCGTTCAGAAGAATTGCGCCTCATCCGCGAGCAACGGCAAAAAGATTTGGCACTGATCGGCACGTATGGTGCGGAGCGCGAATTCGATGTTTCGCGCGATAACGATTTGGTGGAACTCGACGCGCGGAAAAAAACACTGGCCACGCGCATTGGCGAGGTGGAAACACAACTCGAAAAATATGATGCAACCATGGACTTTTATCGCCCCAGCAAAACCGGCAAAGGCAAAGTGCAAGAGCCACCGCCGCAACTGGTTTCCGACATCGTGCGCGGTAAGGCCGATATCGCCGGCCTGAACAGACTGGTCGCCAAAATCGATGAAGAAAAACAACTTATCACCAACCGTGCGGATACCGAGAAGAGTCGCTGGAAAAGATTAAAAGCCGGCATGGCACCGGGCACGATCCTGGACGCGAAAGGCAATGTGCTGTTAACCCCGCCCGTTGAAAGACGCGTCGCATCGCCGAAAAATTCGAACTAGCCCGATAGTTTCTTCTTCAGAATTTCGTTCACTTGCGCGGGGTTCGCTTTGCCATTTGAGGCTTTCATCACTTGGCCCACCAACGATTGAAACGCTTTTTCTTTGCCGGCTTTGAATTCATCGACGGATTTTTGATTGGCAGCGAGGACGTCATCAACGATTTTTTCAATCGCGCCTGTATCCGAGACCTGCTCTAATCCGTGTTTGGCTATACTGTTGTCTACACTCTGTAGCGAGCGCATACCATCTTGATTTTGCGGCGCGTTCCAAAGGTTTTCAAAAACCTGCTTCGCACCAGTCGAGTTGATGGTGTTGTCCGAAATTCGCTTTAGCAAGCTTGCGAAAATGCCGGAATTGACAGGGCATCGGTCTATGTTCAGACCATCAAGGCTCAGCCTGGCAAACAGTGTTCCTGTGATCCATTTCGCCGCAAGACTCGCATCAGCACCTAAAATCACGACATCTTCATAGTATCGTGCGGTTGACCGACTACTTGTGAGCAGTCCAGCGTCATACATTGACAATCCATATTGAGACATAAATCGCTCGCGCATCGGCTCAAACAGCTCTGGCATTGCACTTTTCACACGCTCAATCCACGCCGCATCAATCACCAACGGCAATAAATCTGGATCGGGAAAATAGCGATAGTCCATCGCATCTTCCTTACTGCGCATGGAGCGAGTTTCATCGCGATCCGCATCGTACAAACGTGTTTCTTGCACGACTCTTCCACCGTCTTCGATCAGTTCAATCTGACGACGAATTTCGTATTCAATCGCGCGCTCCAAAAACCGGAACGAGTTCACGTTTTTTATCTCGCAGCGCGTGCCTAACGGCGCACCGGGTTTGCGTATCGAGACATTCGCGTCACAGCGAAACGAGCCTTCTTGCATATTGCCGTCACATATACCCAGCCACGTGACAAGACCGTGCAGTGCCTTCGCATACGCCACCGCTTCAGCGGCAGAACGCATGTCGGGTTCGGTCACAATCTCCAGCAAGGGCGTGCCCGCACGATTTAAATCGATGCCGGACACGCCCATCGTGTCCAGACCTTCATGCAACGATTTTCCGGCATCTTCTTCCAGGTGCGCACGCGTGAGCTGCACGGTTTTTTCCACCCCATCCAACACAATCCCCACCTTGCCGCCCACCACCACTGGCAACTCGAACTGACTGATTTGATAGCCCTTCGGCAAGTCAGGATAAAAATAATTTTTGCGCGCAAACACCGAATGCGGTGCAATGGTGCCATTAACCGCCAGCCCAAACATAATCGCTTTCTCCACCGCACCGCGATTCATCACCGGCAGCGTACCCGGAAGTGCCAAATCGACGACGTTCGCTTGCGTGTTTGGCGCAGCACCAAACGTGGTGGCTGAGCCAGAAAATATTTTTGAGGCCGTCGAAAGTTGCGTGTGCGTTTCAAGGCCGATAACAACTTCCCAACCCGCTGGCGTTGTGCTCATTGGAATGCCTCCGGTGAGCGCGTATGCCAATCGGTTGCCAATTGGTATTGATGCGCGGCGGCCAGCATCTTCGCCTCATCAAAATAGTTGCCAATAATTTGCAGGCCAATCGGCAGTTTTTGTTGATCGAATCCACACGGCACTGACATTCCCGGCAAGCCCGCCAAACTGACGCCGAGTGTGAAAATATCTTCGAGATACATCGCGACCGGATCGTTCGATTTTTCGCCGACTTTCCAGGCGGTGGTGGGCGCGACCGGGCCCATAACGAAATCGCATTGTTTGAATGCATCCTGAAAATCCTGCGCGATCAGGCGACGCACTTTTTGCGCCTGCAAATAATACGCATCGTAATAGCCATGCGACAACACATACGCGCCGACTAAAATGCGGCGCTTTACTTCGGCACCAAAACCTTCGGCGCGTGACTTCGCAATCATGTCGGCCAAATCTTTATATTCTTTGGCACGATGCCCATAGCGTACACCGTCAAAACGCGACAAATTACTCGACGCTTCCGCCGGCGCGATCACGTAATACGCGGGGATTGCGAGGCGGGTGCGCGGTAGCGAAATCTCGGTGCGCGACGCGCCTAATTTTTCGAATTGCGCAATCGCTGAATCAACTGCGTGCGCCACATCAGGTGACAAACCAACACCGAAAAATTCTTTTGGTACACCCACGCGAACGCCTGCAAGCGGTTTTGAAACACCAGCACCGGAGCGGTTATCCGAGCCAAATGCCGTCAAAAGCCTCGCCGATATTGGCGTTTCATTATTTTCACGAGCAGAAACGCTCGTTGAATCTTTCGCATCAAAGCCCATCATCGCATCGAGCAGCAACGCGCAATCTTCTGCACTTTTTGCCATCGGCCCGCCCTGATCGAGGCTTGATGCAAATGCGACCATGCCGTAACGCGATACGCGGCCGTAAGTCGGTTTAATTGCGGTGATGCCGCACATGGCAGCGGGCTGGCGGAGCGAGCCACCGGTATCCGTTCCCGTCGCAGCAGGTGCAAGACCAGCGGCAATGGCGGCTGCTGAACCACCAGATGAGCCACCGGGAATTCGCGATTTATCCCACGGATTTTTCACCGCGCCAAACGCCGAATTTTCGTTCGATGAACCCATCGCAAATTCATCGCAATTTAATTTGCCCAGACAGACCATGCCCGCAGCGTTGAGTTTTTCAACCACCGTCGCATCAAACGGCGAAATATAATTTTCAAGCATCTTCGAGCCTGCCGTGGTGCGCCAATCACGGGTCACGAAAATATCCTTGTGCGCAATGGGAATGCCGGTTAACGCGCTTGCGTTTCCGTTGGCGATTTGCGCATCTGCACGACGCGCCTCAGCCAGTGTGAGATCGCGATCCCTATGCAAAAACGCATTCAAATCTGCGTTCGATTCAGCGCGCGCGAGAAAATATTCGGCCAACTCTACGGCAGATATTTTTTTACTGTCCAGCGCTACCCGCAATTCAGAAATAGACAATTTAGCCAACGTCATTCCAGCACCTTCGGCACCAGAAATAGCCCGTTCTCCTGTTGCGGCGCGTTCACCATATTGGCCTCGCGCGCATTCGTTTCGGTCACCGCATCGTCGCGCAAACGAAGCGGCATTTCCTGAATGATTGCGATGGGATGACACAGCGGTACCAAATGAGCGGTATCGACCGCCTGCAAAGTCTCCACCATGGAAAAAATATTGTTAAGCTCTCGCAAGGTGCGCTCGGTTTCGACAGGGGTGATGTTGATGCGGGCAAGTTTTGCCAATCGGTGAATATCGTCAGAAGTTAAAGACATAATTTTGAACTACTTGATTGAACGACAAGGTGAACGACTAGATGAACGAATTGAAGGTGCGGCACACGTTTTTGATTTGAATGCCCACGGTGCAGGGTTTAGACCGGATTCGTCATGGTTTGCATGTTTTTTAGGCACTCACTAGAGTATCATAATGACTTCATGCAATTTAGACGCAGCACTTTGCTAATAACCTCGTTAAAAACCCTGCGATTTGAGCTTATTCGTGACGAAAGTTGAACGTAACAAGAAACGTTGTTGCATAAAACCTGTCATAAAGTTGGCTTCAAAATTGGGTGGCGCAAGACAAAAATATTGATCCCTGTTCGCGAGCATAAAAATTCAGCCGCGCGCATGGCAACAGAGTTAGAAAGGCAACATGTTCTCGTTTTTTTCCAAATATCTCTCCACCGATCTGGCCATTGACCTTGGCACCGCCAATACCTTAATTTACGTTCGCGGCAAAGGCATTGTGCTCGATGAACCATCGGTCGTGGCGATTCGCCAGGAAGCCGGCCCGAATTCCAAGAAAACCATTCAGGCGGTCGGCCTGGCCGCAAAAATGATGTTGGGCCGCACGCCCGGCAACATTACCGCGATTCGTCCCATGAAAGACGGTGTGATTGCCGACTTTCATACTACCGAGCACATGCTCAAGTTTTTTATCAAAAAAGTACACGACGCGCAATGGTTCCGGCCCAGCCCGCGCATTGTTATTTGCGTGCCTTGCGGCTCGACCCAGGTTGAACGTCGCGCGATCCGCGAATCCGCGGTGGCCGCGGGTGCATCACAAGTGTTTTTGATTGAAGAGCCGATGGCCGCGGCCATCGGCGCAGGCTTGCCGATTGCCGAGCCAACCGGCTCGATGGTGGTGGATATCGGCGGCGGCACCACCGAAGTGGGCGTGATTTCGCTCGGTGGTATTGTTTACGCAGCGTCGGTGCGCGTGGGTGGCGATAAATTTGACGAGGCGATTATCAACTACATCCGCCGCAATTACGGTATGTTGATCGGTGAATCCACCGCTGAAAATATCAAGAAAACGATTGGCTCTGCATTTCCAGGCTCGGAAGTGCGCGAGATGGAAGTAAAAGGCCGCAATCTGGCCGAAGGCATTCCACGCGCGTTCACGATTTCATCGAATGAAATTTTGGAAGCGCTGACTGATCCACTGAATTCAATCGTGTCTGCCGTGAAATCAGCACTTGAACAAACCCCACCTGAACTCGGTGCCGACATCGCCGAAAAAGGCATGGTGCTGACGGGCGGCGGTGCGCTGCTGCGCGAGCTGGATCGTTTGCTGGTAGAAGAAACCGGATTGCCCGTGCTGGTGGCGGAAGATCCACTCACCTGTGTGGTGCGCGGCTCTGGTCGCGCGCTGGAAGAAATGGACAAGTTAGGTTCGGTATTTACTAACGAATTGTGATCGAATCATTTGATCGTGGGTTTGGCTATCGTTTAAAAAACAATAGCCAAACCCACCTCATCATCGATCATTCAACATTGGCGCAATAAGTTTCTTAGGCTGAATAGGGCAATCAGTGTCGGCGTTTCAAGAGCCATTTTTCACGCGCGGGCCCAGCCCATTGGCGCGTTTGACCTTTTTTACCTTGGTTGCAATCGCGATCATGATTGCGGATCACCGCTTTCAGGCGCTGTCGTTTGCACGCATGGGTATTGGCGCGGTGTTAAACCCGGTTGAGCAAGCGCTCATGGTGCCGGGCCAGATATTTTCTCGCGGGGCCGCTTATTTTTCTGATCAGGATCGCTTACTTGCTGAAAATCGCGAACTCAATCAGAAAGTTCTTGCGCTGGCCGCCGAAGGACAACAAGGTCGCCTCATCCTCGCTGAAAAGCCGTATCTTGATGTGCTGGGACTTGCACAACAACGCTTCTCGGGTACCGGGCTTATTGCTGAAGTGATACGCGATGCGCGCAGCCCTTACACGCGCAAGATCATCATTAATAAAGGCATGACCCAAGGCGTGACTGCGGGCTTGGCCGTGATTGCTGGTGATGGTGTGGTGGGACAGGTGACAGCGGTGGGCGTGATGTCGTCAGAGGTGACACTATCAACCGAAAAAGATCAAACCTTGCCGGTGCTGATTGTGCGCAATGGTCTGCGCGCGATTGCAATTGGCAGCGGGCGCGGCGACGGCACCATTGATGTGCCGTCGCTGCCACTGGGTTCGGATGTGCAGATCGGCGATCAGATCGTCACGTCCGGCATAGATGGCACCTATCCGCCGGGACTGGGTGTGGCGGTGGTTTCGCAAGTTGAAAAAAATCCGGCATTTTCATTCGCGAAAATTGTCGCGCAACCAGTCGCGGCCGCCGCGCATCATCGCTTCGTAAAAGTGATGTTGAAAGATCCCGCACAAACTTATCCGAAGCCGGATGTCGGCACAGACGATAAAAAAACGGCACGCGACGCGCAAGCGAATACACAAGCGAATGGACAAACGGCAGCACAAAACGCAAATGCTGCCCGAAGGGATCGTCGTGCAAACCAGTAAGCCTGCCGCCATGGATTTATCACCCGCTTCACGCGATGCAATGCGACTGCCTGCGCCGCTAAGCCTTGTCATCATCACCATTATCGTCAGCCTACTGCTCAATTTATTGCCCTGGGGTGGCGCAGCACTGCTTTCACATCCTGATTTTATCCTGCTGATTTTGCTTTATTGGGCCGTGCACGAGCCACGTATCGTTGGGCAGGGCTGGGGCTTTGCGCTGGGTTTAATCATGGATGTTGCCGACAGCGCGTTGCTCGGTCAACACGCCATGGTGTACGTGGTGGCGATCTTTCTGGCGCAGTTGTTACGACTGCGCATGCTGCAATTGAACGTGCTCGAACAAGCGCTGCACATCATTGCGATCCTGTTTGTATCACAAGGGATTGGCGTGCTACTGAATCTTTCCATGGGCCGCGCTTTTCCGGGCTATGGTATGTTGATTTCGCTTATGCTTGGTGCGCTGCTGTGGCCGATCATCAATCTGATCGCGACTATTCCGCGGCTGCGTCGACGTTCGACTGGCGTGGTGAGTTAGCGGCACGCCATGATCGGCACCATTATTCGAAATCGCGAACTGGAGATTAACGTCTTTCGCAGTCGCGCATTGTTTGCGGGTCTGGTAATTCTGATTGCGTTCAGCGCCGTTGCGGCGCGATTAGTTTATTTGCAGGTTATCAAGCGCGATCACTATCACACGCTTGCCGAGGCGAATCGTATTTCGCTCTTGCCGGTGGTGCCCAATCGCGGGCTGATTCTGGATCGTCACAACGAAGTGCTGGCCGCAAATTATTCGGCGTACACGCTTGAAGTGATGCCGTCGCGCGTAAAAAATCTGGATGCGATGCTGGAAGAATTGAATGCGATTGTTGAAATTCAGCCGCGCGATAAACGCCGCTTTAAACGTTTGCTGGAAGAGAGCAAAAATTTTGAGTCATTACCGATTCGTAATCGATTGACCGAGGAAGAAGTCGCGCGTTTCGCGGTCAATCGCTATCGTTTTCCGGGCTTTGAAATTCGTCCGCGTTTGTTTCGCAATTATCCGCAAGGCGATGTGGCGTCCCACGCACTGGGCTACATTGGCCGCATTAACGACGCCGATTTAAAACGCATCGAAGATGCTGATCTCTCGTCCAATTACCGCGGCACCGATCACATTGGCAAGCTCGGCATTGAGGGCAGCTACGAAAACGAGCTGCATGGCAATACGGGTACGGAACAAATGGAAATTGACGCAGGCGGGCGGGCGATGCGCTCGCTCGCCACCACGGCACCGGTGGCGGGAAACAATCTCACCTTGACGCTCGATATCAAGCTGCAAAAAGTCGCCGAACAACTGTTTGGCGAGGGTCGCGGCTCAATAGTCGCGATTGAACCTGCGACGGGAGAAATTTTGGCGCTGGTGTCCAAGCCCGGCTTTGATCCTAATTTATTTGTCGATGGGATTGACCCGCAAAATTGGGATTTGCTGAATACGTCCGCCGACCGGCCTCTATTGAATCGCGCGTTGCGCGGCGCGTATCCCCCGGGCTCGACACTGAAGCCGTTTCTGGCATTGAGCGCACTCGAATCTGGCAAGCGCACGACGCAACAATCCATCTCTGACCCCGGTGTATTCAGGCTTCCCGGTGTGGCGCATTACTGGAACGATGACAAACCGGGCGGTCACGGTGTTGTTGACATGCATAAATCAATTGTCATTTCTTGCGACACTTATTACTACCAGCTCGCCTCTGAAACTGACATTGATGACACCGCGAAATTTTTACGCTCGCTCGGTTTCGGCACCAAGACCGGCATTGATATTGATGGCGAACTGGAAGGTATCCTGCCTTCGAAGCAATGGAAAAGTAACCGCTTCGCCAAGGCCACATCAGAGGCGCGCAAATGGTATGTGGGCGACAGCATTTCGGCGGGTATTGGGCAAGGCTACAACTCGTTCACACCTTTACAGCTGGCCCATGCCACCGCCACCATCGCCAACGATGGTGTTGCCATGCGACCGCGTCTGGTTCGCCAGATCACCGATGCTGCCACGGGGAAAATAAAATCCACTGCCGAGGCTGATGTCAACAAAGCAACGCCGCTCGCGCTAAAGACTGAGAACGTCGCCTTCATTAAAGCCGCAATGGCGGCAGTCACCAAGGACGGCACCGGCGCTCGTGCATTCGCAAACGCAGGCTACACGAGCGCAGGCAAGACGGGCACTGCACAGGTTTACGGTGTCAAGCGCGGCGAAAAGTATGTGGCCGGTCGCGTGACTGAAAAGCTGCGCGATCATGCGTGGTATATCGCGTATGCGCCCGCCGACAAACCCACGATTGCCCTGGCCGTCATGGTCGAGAACGGCGGCTTCGGTGGGGCGGCGGCGGCACCAATTGCGCGCGCGATTCTGGACTTCTATCTGCTCGGCAAAAAACCCGACATCACCAAAATTAAGCCTCCTGAAAATGAATCTGATAGCCGCGATTAATCGCGTTTTTTACATTCTCACGCGCCGTCTCGATGGCCCGTTGATGGTAACCATTATCGTGCTCGCGGCGATTTCGCTGACGGTGGTTTTCTCCGCATCCGGCGGCGATACCTTTGATCGGGCAGCAGGTCAATTGCGCAATTTTTGCGTGGCGCTGGTGGTGATGTGGATTGTTGCCAATATGTCACCGCTGATGCTGATGCGCCTGGCGATTCCGGTATTTTTGGTGGGACTGGCATTACTGATCGGCGTCGCCGTATTTGGTGAAACGCGCAACAACGCGCGGCGCTGGCTGAATGTCGGCATGGCCGTTATTCAGCCATCTGAAATCATGAAAATTGCGATGCCACTATTGCTGGCCTGGTATTTTCATAAACGCGAAGAGGGCTTGCGTCTAGCCGATTACGCGATTGCCGGATTGCTGCTGGTGGTGCCGTCCGCGCTGGTAATGCGGCAGCCTGATTTGGGCACCGCAATTCTGATTTTTTCGGCAGGCTTTTTTGTAATTTTTTTAGCCGGGATTTCATGGAAAATTTTGATCGCCGCCGCTGTTGCTGCCGGCGCCGCCATTCCATTTATCTGGCCGTTCTTGCACGACTATCAAAAGCAACGCGTATACACGCTACTTGATCCGACCACCGATCCGCTCGGTGCGGGCTATCACATCATTCAATCAACGATTGCGATTGGCTCGGGCGGGTTGTTGGGTAAAGGCTGGCTGGCTGGCAGTCAGGCACAACTGGATTTTATTCCTGAGCGCTCGACCGATTTTATTTTCGCGGTGTACGGTGAAGAATTCGGTCTTGTCGGCGGATTGCTGTTGCTGGCGTTATATCTGGTGATTATCGGCCGCGGATTGATGATTGCCATGAATGCCTCCACCACTTTTTCGCGCCTGCTTTCGGGCGCGGTGACACTATCGTTTTTCACTTATGCGTTCGTCAATATGGGCATGGTCACGGGAATCTTGCCGGTGGTCGGCGTGCCGTTGCCGCTGATGAGTTATGGTGGCACCGCGATTTTGTCGCTATTCATCGGCATCGGTATTTTGATGAGCGTATCGACGCACAAGCAGTTGGTGGCGACGTGAACGCTTTCATAGGGGAAAATTATCAAGATCGCCATTCTGCGGGTTATTTCAGGCAAAAATACCTAGAACGCCGCACCAATGCTTGCGTTTTAATTTTATTAATCGCACTTTTTATTGCGGGCTGCGGCTCCACACCAAAACGCGTGGAGTTCCCAACAAAGCCATCTACAACGACTGCCAAACCCGGCGGCTATTACCTTGATGACGGCCCCGGCGAGAACCTGCCCGCCAATCTCGAACAAATTCCCGACGCGATTCCGCGTATAGAAACCTTGCATCGTGGTGCCAATCGGCCCTATACGATTTTTGGCAAAACTTATGCGCCGAATGTGTCGAGCGATCAATTTCGTCAGTCGGGTGTTGCGTCCTGGTATGGCAAAAAATTTCACGGCCAGAAAACATCTATCGGCGAAATTTACGATATGTATGCAATGACGGCAGCACATCCGACACTGCCGCTGCCCTCATACGTGCGCGTGACCAATCCAGCCAATGCAAAATCAATCGTGGTGCGCGTAAATGATCGCGGCCCGTTTCATGCCGATCGCATCATTGATCTTTCCTATGTTGCCGCCGCGAAGCTCGATATTGCGCGGCGCGGCAGTGCAATAGTGAATGTGGAGCGCGTCTTTGCGGGGGCAGGGGCGGGGGCGGGGGAGGCAGTGCCACCGCCAGTGATGGCATCAGCCGCATCTGTTGTTGCGCCGACAGTGATTACGACCTCGACAATTTCCGCCGATGCTGATGCATTTTATTTGCAACTTGGTGCGTTTTCTTCACTAGAAAACGCGGACATTTTTCGCGAGCGCATGACGCGCGAGCTGGACTGGAATCGCGAGCCGATTGCGGTAGTAAATAAAGATGGCTTGTACCGCGTTCGCTTGGGCCCGTACAAAACCCGCGACGATGCAGAAGCAGCGGTCGTACAAATTAAACAATCCCACGATTTTTCACCGCTTATTACCAAACCATAAAGTCTGACTATTCATGATCGCTTTTAATTTTTCCGCGTTACGAAATCATTTTGCAAAATCAGCCGCCGCATTATTTTTATCCGCCATCTCGGCCATGGCTGCTGCACAAACGCCCACTGTGGTTACCGACATTCCCGCGCCACCGATTGCCGCACGCTCGTTTGTATTATTCGATGTGGGCAGCAATCAAATCCTCGCAGGCTTGGCATCCAGTGATCGTTTTGAACCCGCATCGCTGACCAAATTAATGACTGCATATTTGGTCTTTGATGCGCTTAAAAATAAAAAACTGACGCTCACGCAAACGCTGCCCGTATCCGAGCGCGCTTGGAAAGCCGAGGGCTCGCGGATGTTTATCGACCCGAAGCAAACACCGGTCGTGGAATCGCTTATTCGCGGCATGATTGTGCAAAGCGGCAATGATGCGTCAGTCGCACTCGCCGAAGGCATCGCGGGTTCGGAAGATTTATTTGCGCAATTAATGAACAAACAAGCCGCACGGCTCGGCATGAAAAACACCAATTTTCTGAACGCGACTGGCCTGCCCAATGCGCAACATTATTCGACGGCCGAAGATTTAATGCTGCTGGCCAACGCGCTGATTCGCGATTTTCCGCAAGAGTTCGCGTATTACAAAGAGCGAGAATTTACTTATAACAAAATCACCCAGCCCAATCGTAACCGGCTGCTGTTTATTGATCCCACCGTGGATGGATTAAAAACCGGCCACACCGATGCGGCCGGATTTTGTTTGATCGCGACCGCCAAGCGCGGTGAGCGGCGTTTGATTTCTGTCGTGCTCGGTACCGCCTCGGACGGCGCGCGCACGCAAGAGAGTCAAAAGCTATTGAACTTCGGCTATCAATTTTTTGATTCGCAGCGTCTCTATAAAAAAGGCGAGCCTGTAGCCACGCCGGAAATTTATAAAGGCACACAGAACACCGTCAAGCTCGGTTTTGATCGCGACATTTGGCTGACGCTGCCCAAAGATAAATTCCAGAATTTGAAAGCCACACTCACCACCACGCAGCCCTTGATTGCGCCACTCGGCATTAATCAAAAAGCGGGCATGATGAAACTGACGAAGGACGATAAACTGGTCGCCGAAATTCCGGTGTTAGCCCTTGAAGACGTGCCCGCTGCCGGATTTTTGGGGCGCGGCTGGGATGCGATTCGCCTGATGTTCAAAAAATAAGGAGTCCTGATGACCACGGAAGCGATGTGCTTGCCGAGCGTATTCCTAAACGGCAAATTTATGCCGTTGGAAGATGCCCACATTTCCCCGCTGGATCGCGGCTTTATTTTTGGCGATGGCGTGTATGAAGTGATTCCGTTTTATAACGGCAAGGCGCTACGTTTGCGCGAGCATTTAAAGCGCCTGCAACGCAGCCTTGATGCATTGGAAATCGGCAATCCGTATTCGGCAGACCAATGGGAAACCAATATCGGCGCGCTGGTTCAGCATAACGGCGGTGGAAATATTGCCGTTTATATCCA
>JANXWW010000275.1 GCA_025350945.1 Burkholderiales bacterium | reverse complement strand
CTATTTCTAACTGCCGCCAGATCAGGCATCACACGATCACGCACAAAGCGATCCACGCCGCTGTCGTCGCTGAATCGTCCCACCGTCCATGGGCTCAGCACATCGAACGCCGCGTATACATCGCGCCACGTCGCATCACGTTTCGAGTCGCCATCCAGCGTGCGCCAGTTCGTTGGCACGCCACCAATCATGGTCGCGGCGCGCAAAGAATTTTGTCCCGTTTTCAAATCATTGATGAGCGATAACACCGGTGCCGCGTCACCCGGCCGCCCTTCAAAACCAAAGCCCCATAATTGCAAAACGGACTTCCCACCATCATGCAAATAGTTGGGGCTTGCGGTTATTTTTAGTGTGTCATTCAGGTGCCGCCAATCCGCGCGAATGGCATCAATTACCGCATCAGGATTCGCGCCCGATACATCGTAAGCTACGTAAAAAATTCGCCCCGTTGCTTCCGCCGCCGCGCGAATATTGCGCAGCACATTATCCAGCCTGCGCATACTCGCCGGATCGTTAAGTTCCGAGATAAATCGCTGCGCCGCCACGCCATCCACGCCGTGCTGCTGCATCCACTGAAAATGCGTTTTAACCACGCGCGGATTTTGTGACGAGAATAAAAATAGGGGCGAGCCATCCGCACGCTTCATGCTCGTGGCGCAAAGATCGGTAGATGCGAATTCACGTAACGACGGCAACTGATCCACCAACAATTCATCCGCACGATCCACATTCAAAAACCAGTGCTGCCAGCGCGTGTTGTTCTCAAAATCACCGGGGCAGCCAAACCAGCCCTGGTAGCCGACGATGAGTTTGTGATCCAGCGATTGAAACGACGATTGAGATGTGTTCGCATGCATCACCACGCGGTCTGGCGAAAGCACCGTTTGTTGCACACTGCGGGGTGCATGACATGCGCTCAACCCGCATGCCAGCGTGAGAAACGCAAGAAAAAAATGACAGCGCATAAGCATTCCCGATCCCGATTCGAAACGCGAAGACTTTATCAATATAAACGCTAAGCCAGCATCGGCGAACAATTTGAAGCACTTATGCTTTAAATTGTTCAACGATATTAGGGTTTCAAATTGCCGTGGGCTCCCCCCGCCCTTCTCGGCGTAACTCAATTTTCAAAAAAGCAAGTCACGACCGTGCCTGCCGGGCAATTTATAATCGTTGTTTTTTGCTGTATCCAAAACAACGTTTGCAAGGTTTTCCAAAACATGATTATCGGTATCGATTTAGGAACATCCAACAGCCTTGTCGGCATCTGGCGCGATAGCAAAGCGATGCTCATCCCCAATAGTCACGGCGAACATTTGACGCCATCGGTGGTCGGCTTTGCCGACGATGGCGCGCTGCTGGTGGGTAAGACTGCCGCTGAGAGACTCATCACGCATCCCAACCACACTACAGCGACCTTCAAGCGTTACATGGGTTCGAATCGTCTGGTTAAAGTCGGTAAAAATGAATATCGCGCCGAAGAGCTTTCGGCGATGGTGTTGCGCTCACTTAAAGCCGATGCGGAAGCCTTTCTCGGCCACGAGGTGACCGAGGCCATCATTACTGTGCCCGCTTATTTCAACGACACGCAGCGCAAAGCCACGCGCGCGGCAGGCGAAATCGCGGGCTTGCGCGTGGATCGTTTGTTAAATGAGCCGACCGCAGCTGCGCTGGCTTATGGTCTTCATAGCGGCAGTGCGGAAAGCAAATTTCTCGTTTTCGATCTCGGTGGCGGCACCTTTGATGTGTCGATTCTTGAAATGTTCGATGGCGTCATTGAAGTGCGCGCTAGCACGGGCGATAATTTTTTGGGTGGCGAAGATTTTATTGAGTTGTTGATCGGCGAATTTGTCAAACGTGTCGGCAAAGAAAATAACATTCCCCAGCAGAATCGCCCGCTAAATCTGGAGCAACGTTTACGCGCCGAAGCCGAGCGTGTCAAACGCGCGCTCACCACGAATGACGCCGCTGAAATGCACATTGATTGGGAAAACAAACTCATCACCACACCGGTAACAGTTGAGGATTTCAGCAAACTCTGCGAACCGCTGCTTGCGCGCCTGCGTACACCGCTTGAGCGTGCGCTTCGCGACGCGCGCATTCGCGTTAACGAGCTCGATAATATTGTTTTGGCAGGCGGTGCCACGCGTATGCCGATGGTGCGGCGCATGGTGGCCACACTGTTTGGCCGCCTGCCCGCACAGTCACTCAATCCGGATGAAGTTGTTGCCATTGGTGCTGCGACCCAGGCGGGCTTAAAGATGCGCGACAGCGCATTAAGCGAGGTGGTGTTAACCGATGTCTGTCCCTACACGCTCGGTATCGATGTGGCAGAACAGATTTCAGAATCACGCATGTCGTACGGATTATTCTCGCCCATTATTGAGCGCAACACGGTGATTCCGGCCAGCCGTTCGCATCAATACCGGACAATCGATAACCTGCAAAAAGCCATCGACCTATCGGTTTTTCAGGGCGAGTCCAGGCTGGTTAAAGACAATATTTATCTGGGCAAATTAACGATTAAAGTTCCACCAAAAAAGGCCGGCGAAGTATCCATCGATGTACGATTTACTTATGACATTAATGGCCTGCTGGAAGTTGAAGTCACGGTGCCGTCAACGGGTGAAAAGAAAACGCTCATCATTGAAGAGAATCCGGGTACGCTGTCCAGCGACGAGATTGCAGCAAAATTTGCCAAGCTCGCCGCGATTAAAATCCATCCGCGCGAGCAGGATAAAAATCGCGCCACTTTATCGCGCGCCAACCGTATTTTTGAAGAGTCGCTCGGCGAATTACGCGCGGTCGTCAGCTCACAGATCACGCTATTTGAGGTGGTGCTTGAGAAACAAAATCCAGGTGATGTTGAACACGCGCGCAAGTCCTTGGAGGAATTTCTGGGCCAGATTGAAAATGATCGATTTCTTTAATTTTTGATTGGCATTGCCGTGAACCATTATTTTGCAGAGCTTGGGCTCGATGCGGATGCGGATGAGCGCACCATCAAGCGCGCTTACGCGGCCAGGCTGAAGCTAATCGATGTAGAAAAAAATCCGGCCGCATTTCAAACGTTACGCAAAATTTTTGAAGGCGCGCTTTGGTATGCGCGACATACTGCTTATCACGCTACCGCAGATGCAGATGCAGAAGCAGTGGCAGAAAAAACAACCGACCCTGAATCGCCAGGCAGCGAGCCTATCGCGCAATCTCATATCGATGCCATCAACGCCACCGTCAATAACGTCATTGCACCATCGCTTCAGCCGGCAGAATCAGCGCCCAAACCTCACCGCCCTCCCCGGCCTACGGGTTGGGCATCGCTGGAAAACAGTGGTGATGACGACGTTCAGCTAAAGCTTGCCGTAAATATTATTCGTAGTACACGTGCTGTTGATAGCCGTGAAGTAGCGGCATCAATGGTGACTGACGCGCGGCAAAAATTGGCGAGCTTTGCCGCACAGGAAAATTTTGAACTGGACGTCGCTCGTTATATCGCAGCCGAAACCAGCTATACGGCCGCATCCATCCTGGGCGTGGCCGACGCCATGGGCTGGAACGACGATCAACTTCACAGCCGTGATCGACTCATTACACTTGATGCTAATTTAGCGCATCAAGTCGAGCAAAAACTTTTTGCGGCGCGCGGGCTAAATTATTTGTACACGCTTAAAACCAAAGGGCAACCAGCCGGACGTACCTTGTTGGGAAAATATCGCCCCACTATTTTTCGCTTCGAGGTTTTTGGTAACGACGACCTGGCTAAGCTGAACCGCTTTATTGACGAGTTTCGCTGGGTCGATTTTTCCAGTTTTTCAAACGCGCCAGATCCGCGCGTGATTGATTGGTGGAAAGAACATGGTAGTGCGCCGCGGATTACGGTGGTCAAATTAGGCGTGGCAGCAATTGCAGGCGTATTTGTCGGCAACTTTGTATATGACATATTCAACACGCGAAATTTAGCGCTATCCAGCAACGCGCTTTTAGCGTTTGCCATTTTGATCGACCTGCTTATTGGCGTTACGATACTCGCCAGCGCAATTGGACTGCAATACCTCTGGGCGCGATACAGCGTTCGCTATCGTCACCACTTTAGCGAAAAAAAGTGGCTCGCAGATGCCTGGCTCCGCGCTGCACCCATCGTGCTCGCCTTTGCGCTGCTGTGGCCCAATATGCCGTATTGGGAAGTGTCTACAGCGCTTTGCGTCATGACGATATTCTGGATAAAGCAATCTGTTTTAAAATTTTGGAACTGGCAGGAAATTGCCGTTTCGGCGGTTTTCCCCGGCTTACC
>JANXWW010000314.1 GCA_025350945.1 Burkholderiales bacterium | reverse complement strand
ACCTGCTTTGCCACGTCGCGCACAGTCGGCTCTTTGCGTAGCGCCCACAAGGTATCGCGCGCGAATTTTGCGCTTTCAAGATGATCCACAATCGGCTGCGGATAATCACGTCCGATGCTGACACCGACATGTTCTTGCAATGTGTGCGGCATCGTCCAAGGCTCAAAAATATATTCGTTGGGCACGCGCGCTAGTGCTGGCAACCAGCGACGTACGAAGATGCCGTCGGGGTCCTGATCGCGCGCTTGTTTGATCGGGTTGTAAATCCGGATCGTGTTGATGCCGGTGACGCCCGATTGCATTTGCACTTGCGGGTAATGAATGCCCGGTTCGTAATCGAGAAACTGTGTAGCCAAATAAACACCCGTATGCCGCCAATGCAGCCACAACTGATAGCTGGCAAAACTCACCAGCATTGCGCGCATGCGAAAATTTATCCAGCCTGTCGCATGCAGCATTTTCATGCACGCATCGATCATCGGGTAGCCGGTCTCGCCGTGCGACCAGGCGAAAAATTTTGTTTGCTCATCGGCGGACAGCATGCCTTCATTGCGGACGCCGTCAAAGCCGCGATGCACATTGCGGAATTCAATCGCGGGCTCGCTCTCCAGCTTTTGGATAAAGTGGCAATGCCAGTGCAAACGCGATTCAAAGGATTTGAGCGAAGCCAAAAAATTGATCGGCCGCTCCTCGGCGGGCATTGCCAACACCGCGGAACGCCGCGCCCAGAGCGCCTGTGCGGCTTCGCGAATCGACACCGTGCCGTAGGCGAAATGCGCGGAAAGGCGCGAGCATTCATCAGCCGCGCTGAGTGGCGATGACATCGCGCTGCGATAATACTGGCCGCGAACTTCCAAAAACGAAATGAGCAAATCGATACCGCGTGATCGCCCGCCGCGTTGCCGATTCAACTTGTCGGGCTCGCGAAAAATGATGTCAATGTCATCGAGATTGTCGATGCTGAAAATTTCCTTAGCGGGTGCCGTGATGGATAACGGCTCATCGATCAACGGCTCACTCATGTGCCGATCCCAGCGCGAAGCCCAACGGTTGCGGTCAGTCAGTGCGCGGATAACACCGTGCTGACGAAACTCCTGCCACGTTATATTTTGTTCATGACACCACGTTTTCACACGCAAGTCGCGTTGGAAGGTGACATCGTTGCCCGTTTCTTCATGGCTCACCAACGTAAATTCACCAAGTTCATTTTTCAGCGCGGCAAGCACGGCGATCATTTCACCGCGACGAATGATGAGCGGAATGCCAAGCGTGTGCAGCTCAGCCCGCAATTCGGTCAGCGACTCACGAATAAAGCCCCAATGCTGGTACGCGAAATCATCGGCGTTGAACACATCGGGTTCAATGACATACAGCGGTAATACGGGCCCACGCGCGGCCGCAAATGCCAATGGTGCATGGTCACTCAGACGAAGATCGCGTTTAAACCAGACAATGTGCAGCATGTTTTGCAATGGAAGAAAACGAATGTTTAGGTTTTTCTATTCCGCTCTGGTTTCGCGCGACAACAAAAGTTTTACAATTTGCTGTGGCTCTGCGTTTTCAAACAGCAGCGCACAAACGGCTTCGGTAATGGGTAAATTGACGCCATAAACTTTGGCAAGTTTCAATGTGATCGCGGCGGAATTGACGCCTTCTGCGACGTGACCTAATTCCGCTAAAATCTGCTGAAGCGTTTTTCCTTCCGCGAGCGCCACACCCACACTCCGATTACGCGACAGGCTGCCGGTGGCGGTCAAAATCAAATCGCCGAGCCCGGTCAAGCCCATAAACGTTTCTGCCTTGCCCCCCATCGCGACGCCGAGGCGCACCATCTCGGCTAAGCCGCGCGTGATGATGGCAGCGCGCGCGTTCATGCCGAGCGCGAGGCCATCGCACAGGCCTGCGGCAATCGCCATCACGTTTTTAAGTGCGCCGCCCAATTCCACACCGACTAGATCGGCATTGGAATACACGCGTAAATTGCCGCCGTTCAATGTGTTTGCCGTGGTCTGTGCAAAGCTAAAATCATTACACGCGAGCGTGAGCGCAGTGGGTAGGCCGCGCGCGACTTCGAGCGCGAAGCTCGGTCCTGAAAGTGCGCCATAGTGGGCGTTTGTGCCAATAATTTCACTGATGATTTCGTGCGGCAGTTTGGCGGTCTCGCGATCAAAACCTTTGCACGCCCAGATGATCGGCAGCGTTGGTTTTGCGGCATGAATGACGGTTGCCGTCTCGCGAAGTCCGGCGGTGGATGTTGCGATCAAGGCGATATCGGCTGAGCTGATCGCGGTTGCTAAATCGGTTTCAATCGTAAGTGCGAAAGGCAATGAAACGCCGGGCAGATAGCGCGCGTTGGCGCGCGTGTTGATAAGGCCAGCGATGTGTTTTGCATCGCGGCCCCAAAGTGAAACTTGATGCTGATTCGAGAATGAAATCGCAAGTGCCGTGCCCCAAGCGCCTGCGCCAAGCACCGCGATTTTCAATGTCGTGCCTTGGCAAGGTTAACCGACATTTCTACTCGCCCCACACTTGTGATTTGCTCACATAACCAGTTTGTCCATCGCGGTGGCGCACCGGCAGCCAGCCATTCACAACCGGGCCAGTGGTTTCAAGCACCACCAGACGCTGCGCCTCAAACACGATGGTGGCATTGGGGTTTGGCATCGCGCGGATTTCAGCGGTGTTGGCCGAAATTTGCACCGCGCGGGTATTGCCAAGGGCCGTACTTTCAATCCAGCCGATGGTATTGTCCGCATCGCGAATCTTCACCCATTTATCGAGCTTGACCAACACTTGGACTGGATGCATGCGCGAGAGGATGTATGTTTTCTGCGCTTTTGCAGATGGTGCATCGTAAATAATGGCGGGCTTGTCGCCGATAGCGGCATAGAGTGCGCCGGATGTCGGTGTGTTGGCGGGTAGCGCCGCCGCAGGTGGTGTTGCAGGCGCTTGTGCGTGCGCAATGTTTAGCAAAGCTGAAAAACAAAACGCCGCACACAAAGTGGCGGCGTTTGCTGAAAAGGCATTCATGGCTGTTCGCTAAAATTAGTGCGTCAATACCGGGGCCGGTGTCGCCGCCTGCTGGGCTTCTTGAGCCTTTTGTGCCTGGAACAGCGCTTCGAAATTGACCGGGTTTAATAGCACGGGCGGGAAACCGGCGCGCACGATGGCATCCGAAATCGTTTCGCGAGCATAAGGGTACAAAATATTCGGGTTACCAATGCCTAAAATCGGTTCTAGATCCTGATTCGGCACATTACGAATCGCGAAAATACCTGCCTGGCAGCATTCAACCAGAAACATGGTTTTATCGCCGACTTTGGCGGTCACGGTCAGCGTCAATTCGGTTTGATAAATGCCGTCGTCAACACTCTTCGACACGTGATGCAATTGCACATCTACGTTTGGTGACTCGCGTTCCAGATAAATTTGCGGCGCATTCGGCACTTCCAGCGACAAATCTTTAACGTAAATTTTTTCGATGGAATAAACCGGTTGATTGTCGGTGGCGGCGGGTGTTGCGATTGCGTCGGTCATGCTCGTTCCTTGGGTTAATTAATACTATTAAATAAATTTTATGGGGTGATCAGGTTACGTGACTATGCGGCTAGCAGTGGCACGAGGCCGCCTGCCTTGTCGAGTGCTGAAAGATCGTCAAATCCGCCGACGTGTTTATCGCCGATGTAGATTTGCGGCACAGTACGACGACCGGTTTTTTCCATCATCTCGTCGCGTTTTACGGGATCCAGATCGATCCGAACTTTATCAATTTCGGTAACGCCTTTTGATTTCAACAAGCGTTCGGCCATTTGGCAATAGGGGCAAACGCCGGTGGAATACATGGTGATTTTTGGCATGATGTTTACACTTATTTTTGTGTTTATTTCTCCGTGGGCAAACTGGCCGATTGCCAGGCGGCGAAGCCACCCTGCAACTGATAAACCTCAGTAAAGCCCAACGCCTTGAGTGCGCGTGTGGCGGCACCGGCTTTGGTATTGTTGCGACAGGTTACGATCACGGGTTTGTCTTTGAATTTTGAAATTTCGTCCACACGTTTGGTGATTTCGGCTAACGGAATATTTTTTGATTTCGGAATTCGTCCGCCATTGAATTCGCCGCCATCGCGAATATCCAGCACCAGTGCGTTACCGGTGTTCATCAGGCGCGTGGCTTCCAGCGTGCCGATTTCCTTGTTGTTGCCCATCAGTTTGGCGATGGCGGGCCAGGCCAGCATGGCACCGCTGGCCACAAACAGGGCGACCATCATAATATTTTGTGTCAGAAATTCAGTCATGATTTTTCAAATTGGTGAAACGTGGGCGGCTTTAATTCGACACCTCATCGTGCCAAACCGCGAAAACCTGATATTTTACCGAGAAATCGTCCGCACTGCCCTGATTTTCACTTGTTCATACAGATTTAGGTCGATTCAATAGACATAAGTAGGGGCACGATCAAGTAATCTCAAGCGCCCGTTCTTCATCATTCTCATTCATTTTTAATCGACAACGATATGAAAAAACTCGTTTTGATGCGCCACGGCGAAAGCGCCTGGAATCTGGAAAACCGATTTACCGGCTGGACTGATGTGGATTTGACCGAGCGCGGCGTCGAAGAGGCCAAGCGTGCGGGAACCATATTGAAGGCCGAAGGACTGGATTTTGATTTGGCGTACACGTCACTCCTCACGCGCGCGATTCGTACCTTGTGGCTGGCGCAGGAGGTGTTGGATCGTCGCTGGATTCCGGTCATCAAGCATTGGCGTTTGAATGAACGTCACTACGGGGCGTTGCAAGGCTTGAACAAGGCCGAAACGGCGGCGAAATTTGGCGAAGAGCAAGTGTTAGTGTGGCGTCGCTCGTACGACACACCGCCGCCTGCGCTCGATGCAAGTGATCCGCGTTATGAGGCGAATGATCTGCGCTATGCCTCGCTATTGCCGGAAGAAATCCCGTTGACCGAATGCCTGAAAGACACCGTGGTGCGCGTGGTGCCGTATTGGCAAATGGAAATTGTCCCGCAAATTCGTGCCGGTAAGCGCGTGATTATCGCGGCACATGGCAATTCATTGCGCGCCTTAATTAAACATTTGGATCATATTGCGGATGCGGATATTGTTAATCTGAATATCCCGACAGCGGTGCCATTGGTCTATGAGTTGACCGACGATTTGAAGCCGATTCGTCATTACTATTTGGGCGATCAAGCTGAAATTGCGAAGGCAGCTGCGGCGGTGGCGGCGCAAGGGAAGTCACAAAAATAGTGATTATGCTAAGTGTGTTTGAGTGGTCGTGAAACGATTCTGGGTGATTGCCCTGGGAGCCGCGTGGATGCTGGGGTTTGGGGCATCCGCGTGGGCGCAAAGAACGTCTGCCGAGGCCGAAAAAAAGCGGCTCGATGAGTTGCGTGGGCGAATTGAAGAGCTGCAACGTAGTGTCGCCAAAAGTGAAGAGTCGCGCACGGAAGCTGTAGATGCGCTAAAGACGACTGAAAAAGCGATCAGCGAGGTTAATCGCAATCTCACGCAATTAAATCTTCAGCAAAACACAATCGGCCAATCGCTCGCGGAAACGCAGAAATCCATTGACGCAACTCGTGCGGACGTGGCTAAGCAACAAAATTTGCTCGACCGCGTAATCCGCCACCAATACATGCACGGCAGTGCTGACGCCTTACGTCTGGTGCTCGATGGGCAGGATGTGGCGAAAGTGGAGCGCGAGTTGCAATATTTTGGCTACAT
>JANXWW010000278.1 GCA_025350945.1 Burkholderiales bacterium | reverse complement strand
CGATAGCGTCTCTGCACGCCGCTTCGGATCAATTCCCAGTACTTCAATTTCACTCGCGGCCATAAACGGTTTCAAGGTGTTGCTGAGGGTTTTTCGTCGTTGTCCGAAACCGGCGGTGACGATGGCTGCGAATCTTGAATCGTCTTTTGCACGCAATCGTGTGGCGGGAAGTGGGGCCATGCGCACGATGGCGGAATTTACTTTGGGTGGCGGCGTGAATGCGCCGGGCGGTACATCGAATAATCTTTTCATGGCAAATCGATATTGCAGCATTACCGAAAGCCGCCCATACGCTTCGGTATCTGGTGCCGCGACCATGCGATCAACGACTTCTTTTTGCAACATGAAAGTACCGTCAATCAACGCGCTTTCGAATGTGGCGAGATGAAACAGGAACGGTGTGGAAATGTTGTAGGGCAGATTGCCGACGCAACGGAAGCGGCTTTTAAAGATTGAAAAATCAAAATCGAGCACATTGGTTTCGTGCAGCGTAAATTTTTCTGCCGGGAACCGTTCGCGCAACGCGGCTGCGAGATCGCGATCAATTTCCACCGCGTGCAGATGATTTAATTTTTCGAGTAAGGGGGCGGTGATCGCACCTGGGCCAGGGCCAATTTCGATCATCGCGTCATCAGGTTTCGGCTCGATGGCATCGATGATGCGCTCGATATAGTGTCGATCCGTTAAGAAATGTTGGCCGAATCTTTTTTTGGCATACGGTTGCATGGCTAGCGCTGAACGGTCTTGTTGCGCGACAACTCATTTGCCAACCCAACCGCCAACTCAATTGCCGCCCTCATACTGCCTGTCTCAATCCCCGGTTTGCCAGCCAAATCCAGCGCAGTGCCGTGATCGACCGAGGTGCGAATCATCGGCAGGCCGAGCGTGATATTAACGCCTTCGCCGAAGCTCGCGAACTTCAGCACCGAAAGACCCTGATCGTGATACATCGCGAGGACTGCGTCAGCCTGTTCCAGATATTTTGGCGTGAAGAGCGTATCCGCAGGCAAGGGGCCGGTGAGTGCCATGCCTTCGCGTTTCAATGCTTCGATCACAGGCGAAATGATGTCGATTTCTTCCATGCCCAAATGACCGGATTCACCTGCGTGCGGGTTTAATCCCGATACTAAAATACGCGGATTTTTAAAACCAAATTTGCTTTGCAATTCACGATGCAATATTCGTAACGTCGTGGTCAGACTTTTTGCCGTAATGGCGGCGGCGACATTTTTTAATGCAAGATGCGTCGTGGCGAGTGCGACGCGCAGCATCGGTTTACCACCGACCAGCATCATTACCACACGCTCAGTTTTAGTTTTGTCCGCAAAATATTCAGTGTGGCCCAAGAAGGTGAAACCGGCATCGTTGATCACGCTTTTTTGTACGGGTGCGGTGACGACCGCATCGAATTCATGGCTCGCGCAGCCTGCGATGGCGCGATCAAGCAAAGCGAGCACATAGGCTGCGTTCGCGACATTGAGCACACCTGCTATCGGCGTTGCGGGTGCTGCAATATGTTCAATATTTAGCGCGCTGATATCAACGCCATGCGCTACAGCACGCGATGCGACAAGGTTTTTATCGCCAAGGATGACGATATCGGCGTCGATTTTTTCTTTCGCCAACAGCGCGCATAAATCCGGGCCAATGCCCGCAGGTTCACCAGAAGTTATTGCGATGGTACAGCCGCGCTTCACAGTTGCAACACATCAATAATTTTAAATTTATTTTTCTTCAAGCCGATATTCAACAAACGCGCGGTCGCGTGCCTGGCGCACCCAATCCTGACGCGCATCTTCAACCTTACGCGCACGGATGGCGTTGCGTGCAGTGGCACGCTGGCGGTCGGCTGACACGCCTTCCGTGCGACGCTCAAGCAGCTGCACCAGATGCCAACCGTATTGGGTTTGCACGGGTTGGCTGATTTCGTTTTCTTTGAGTTGCGTTAACGTGCGCTCAAATTCCGGCACTGTGTCACCCGGCGAAATCCAGCCGAGGTCTCCGCCTTTAGCAGACGAAGGATCATCGGAATGCACTTTCGCCAACTCTGCGAAATCCGCACCACCGACAATGCGCTCACGCAGGCGCTTCAGGCGTTCGCGCGCATCATCATCCGAGACGCCGTTTTTCATGCCGATCAGAATATGGCGCGCGCGTGATTGCTGCACTTGGGCCGCGGCGGTGCGCCCGCGTTTATCCAGCAATTTCACAATATGAAAGCCATTGGCGCTGCGCAAAATTTCGGAGACTTCACCCGACTTTAGTTTGTTCAGCGCTTCCAAAAAAATCGTTGGCATGCGGCCTGATGCACGCCAGCCCAGATTGCCGCCTTGCAATGCATCGGGCGCATCTGAAAATTGCGCTGACACCTGAGCGAATTCGACTCCTTTGCGTAATTCACCCAACGCTTGCACAGCACGTTTACGACGCGCCTCAATCTGGTCGCTGGTGGCTTGCTCCGGTACCTGCACCAGAATGTGCGCCAGACGGAATTCCTGATCCGTATTGGCTTCACGCGCTTCCAGCGCAAGCTGTGTGTCCACCTCCGCTTCGGTCACGGCCACGTTTCCTTCGATTTCGCGCTCCTGCAGGCGGCTCATCATGACTTCGCCGCGAATCTCTTCACGAAATTTTGTCCAGCCGATGCCGTCTTGTTCCAGCAGGCGACGGAATTCGGTCATCGACACACTATTCTCGTCCGCAATCCGCTGCAAGGTTTTATCGAGCGTGCCGTCATCGACGCGAATGCCGGTTTCTTTGGCTTCCTGCAACTGCACTTGCGTGTTAATCATTTGCTCCAGCAATTGCTTTTGCAGTACATCTTGCGCAGGCAATGCGGTGCCCTGTTTCTGCAATTGTTTAACCACCGAATTCAAGCGGTCATTCAAATCGTTATTCGTGATGACTTCGTTATTCACCACCGCCACAATTCTATCAAGCGGAATAATGCCGCCGGTCTTGCTGGGGGCAGTCAAACGGGTATCAAACTTAAATGCATTGGGTGCCACAGGTGAGCCGAATCCAGCCGGTTTATCTGGCTGCGTTGGCTTGGGGATGGGGCTAGGGCTTTGTGCGGGTACCGTGAAAGCGCAAAACATCGTCATCACCAGAACACCGCGAACAATTGGGAATTTCATAAATAGCATCTCACAAAAAAACTTACTGCAAATTAGGCTTGTCGTTAGACTGCCGATAACCGGGAATATTCTGGCGGATCGTCTCAAGCGGATTAATGCCGAGCTTTGACAAACCTTTGAGTTCCAGCTGAAACTGGATTGAGTTGGAGTACTGTTGCGTGGCGGTGGTGAAACGATGCGCCACGAGCCTAAATTCCCAGCAACCCTGATTATACTCGACACCGATTAGCCCTTCGAGTAGCTTCTTGTCTTTCAACGAATGGTTGACGCGCGCCAGAATTGTCCAGCCCGGCGCGACACGACCAAACGGCCACTGGGTGGAAATATCAATCTGCTTTAACGAATCATCGATTTTCTTGATCGGGTCAAAACGCGTGTAGCGGTAGGAAAAATTTAGGAGCCTGCCACCATCCACATAGCGGGCCGCAACATTTGATTTCTGAAATTGCGAATTTGAAGCGGAATACTGAAACCCTGAATCCAGAAACCAGTTGTTTGAAACCTGACCTGAAACTGCCACCAATAAATCTGAACGACTGGCGGTGCCCGAGGTGGTGCCTTGTGCGTTTGTAGGCAGGCCGAGCAAGCCTGCGGGCGCGGTATCGGTCAAAGTAACCCGCTGTGTTTGAAAATAATAGCGCTGGCCAATGGCGGCACGCAGGCGCTCAATGCCGGTCGCGTTTTCGATAAAGCGGGTCGCTACCGCTGCTGTGACCTGCTTCGCATCAGAAATACGGTCGCCACCAATAAACAAATTTTCATTGAATATCTGCGCAAAATTAAAATCGCTTTCGGAGGTGGAAAAAACCGGCAAGCGTGTTTGATCGCGAAATGGAACGTACAAGAAGAATAGCCGTGGCTCCAGAGTTTGCGTAAAGCTTTGCTCTTTGAACGTGAACGGGCGCTCGAAAAACAGGCCGCTGTCCACACTCGCAATCGGCAGCCCACGCGTACGACTTTCGGCATTACCCACATTTTCAGTCACGTCATAACGCGTTAAGTGATAACCGACTTTCGGTGTGATAAAACCGTAGGGCCTCGCGAGCGGGAGCGACATCGACGGATACAGCAACCAACGGCGGCCATTCACCAACGTGGGATGACGAAAATCCGTAAATTCACCGAGCGTATTAAATTCGAGCCCATTGATCCGCGCCGGGTTGGCGTTGAAAGTAAGTTGCGGTGCCACGCGATACGGAATCGGCACGCTTCTTTCCGGATCTTGCAAGGTCTGGAAACTCAAAAAGCGCGCATTCAGATTGCCAAAATCGGATAAATAATTAAGCGCGGCCTCGCGCGGCAAATTAGTTTGCGACGTACTGGCAATGCGTGTGGAAAGGTCACGGAAATAGGCATCGTCCGATACTTTTTGCGCATTGACTGAGGCGCTCCAGCCTTGTTTAAAAAAACCGTTAAATGCGCCGTCAAGATTCTGGAAATGACGCACCGAGCCCAAGTAGCGATCACGATCAGCCAATCGATCACTCGGCAAAAACTCAGCATCAATCTCGCCCACCGATTTCGGATTCAGATAACGAAATTCGCCACCCAGTTGCAGCCCGCGTTTTGAGAAAACTTTTGGCGTAATCGTTGCATCACGATCTGGCGAAATATTCCAGTAATACGGGATGCTAAGCTCTATTCCGCTTTTTGATGACGAGCCAATGGACGGGGGCAGAAAGCCGGATTTGCGCTCGCTGTCGAGCGGAAAACTCATGTACGGCAGATACAAAATCGGCACGCCCTTGAATTCAACACGGCCATTAAATGCGGTGCCCACGTTCGTGGTGCGATTCAATTCAAGCTCGGAGACGCGCAAATACCAATCATCTTCGCCCGGTTTGCAGGTCGTGTAGAACGCACTGAAAAGGCGTTCGCGGTCTGGCCCTTCCATATCCATTTTGACGGCAGCACCTCGCGCTTCATAGCGTTGATTAGGCCGCAATGGCGTTTTACCGAGAAAAAATGTAGCGTTATTCAAGGTGCCGATTTCAGATTCGATTTTCAGCTTTAAATCGTTGCCGGTGATGATATCGCCATCACGATTCAAGTGCATGCGACCAGGCACGGTGGCAGTATCGGCGACCTCGTCGTATTCCACTTTGTCAGCGGTCACCGTCATATTGTCCTGCTTTAACACCACATTGCCCTGCGCGGTTGCGTTTTTCTGGTTTACACCATCAATGCGATCTGCTTCCAATACTTTCGGCCCCTCTTTTTTCCGCTTCAGCAGGGTGCCGGGGGTAGGAATTACCCGGTCAGGTTTCAAACCCTCGCGAATAGCATTATCCAACTCGGCCTGAGTGGGGGTGGTGGCTTGCTGCGCTATGGCATCACGGCCAAGGCTGCCCACTGCGCCAGATGCGGCATACGCACCAACGAGCAGTGACATCAGCGCACGCGAAATTGGGGAAAGTTTGGGGCGATGTTGGCGCGGCATCGAGAGTGATAAAATTTGATCTACTTTGATTGAGAAAAATGACAAAAAACACGCAGCTCGGTTCATTCGATACATCATCTACGCTTGCAGATTGGCTTGCAGGCATGGTTGGCACCACACAATACCTTGCAGAACCAGCGTACGCTCACCAACACTCACTGCCATATTTTCGCATAACCATCAGTGACGAAACGCGCGTGCTCATTGATGCTTCATCAGCTGCTGATGATTACAGCACATATTCGAAGATATCCCGGCTCATTCGCGCGGCACAAATCGCGGCACCTGAGGTGCTCGTTGAAGATGCGAGGCGTGGCTTTTTCCTGCTGAACGATATCGGTGGGCAGACCTATGTTGATGCGCTAAATGAAACCAATGCAGACGGTCTTTTTCGCCATGCGCGCGAGACCCTGATTAAATGGCAATTGGCATCACAACCCAATGTGCTGCCTTTGTGCGACGCGACTTTTTTGCAGC
>JANXWW010000262.1 GCA_025350945.1 Burkholderiales bacterium | reverse complement strand
GGTAACGTTCGTCTAGGGTGAGGTGCGTGCGCTTCATGGCGATGTCCTTTCGTCTCAGAAACAAAAGGGTACCGCTATTCGTGCCTCACCCCCTCATCAAGCGCCCTGATCTGTCGCTATTCGAAATGGAATCCGGGTTTTCGCTCAAATTAGCCCGCCCCAAATGGCGATGTACGAAATACAAAACGTTCACTTTTCCGTCTCCACCAAACCTTTTACAAACCATCTCTGCATCAATCTCACCACCAGCGCGGGCGGCAGCATCGCCAGGATCGCGGTCGCCATGACCAGATTCCATTCCGTCGCGGAATCTCCGCCGGCAATCATGCGTTTAATGCCAATCACGGTCGTGTACATCGATTCATCGGTGGTCACCAGCAGCGGCCACAAATATTGATTCCACCCGTAAATAAACTGAATTACAAACAGCGCGGCGATGCTGGTTTTGGACAGCGGCAGCACCACATCGAAAAAGAATCGCATCGGCCCCGCACCATCAATGCGCGCGGCTTCGGCGAGCTCGTCCGGGATCGTCATAAAAAACTGGCGGAATAAAAATGTAGCCGTGGCAGAGGCAATCAGCGGCAATGTCAAACCGACATAAGAATTCAGCATGCCCAAATCCGACACCACTTTATACGTCGGCAAAATCCGCACTTCCACCGGCAGCATCAGCGTGATGAAAATCATCCAGAAGAAAAAATTCTTGAGCGGAAACCGGAAGTAAATAATCGCGAACGCGCTAATGATAGAAATCGCAATTTTGCCCACCGCAATCACCACCGCCATCACCAATGAATTAATCATCATCTGCCCCACCGGTGCTGCCGAGCCGCGCGTGGAGCCTGCGGTCAACACGCGCATGTAATTGTTGATCAATTGATCGCCAGGCACAAGCGGCATGGGCGCTTGCAGCACCTGCTCCATCGTCAAGGTGGATGCGATAAAGGTGATGTAGAGCGGGAAGGCAACAATCAGCACGCCAAGCGTTAGCACAACATAATAAAACGCGGTCATCCATGGCCTGTTTTCTACCACGATTTTTCAACCATTAATATTGCACCTTGCGTTCAACATAGCGGAATTGAATCACCGATAACGCGATCACAATCATCATCAAAATTACCGACTGCGCGGAGGAGCCGCCAAGATCGCCACCCTTGAAGCCATCTGCATAAACTTTGTAAACGAGAATCTGCGTGGCCTGCGCCGGGCCGCCCTGCGTGGTCGCATCAATCACGCCGAAGGTATCAAAAAACGCGTAAACAATATTTACAACCAGCAGAAAAAATGTAGTCGGCGAGAGCAGCGGAAATACGATTGTCCAAAATCGTCGCGCAGGGCTGGCACCGTCAATGGCTGCCGCCTCCATCAACGAACGCGGGATCGATTGCAGACCGGCAAGAAAAAATAAAAAGTTGTAACTCACCTGCTTCCACACCGCCGCGATCACCACCAAAATCATCGCGTGATTGTCGTTCAATAAAAAATTCCACGGAATATTCCACTGCTTCAACACATAACCCAAAATGCCAATCGAGGGCGCAAACAGGAAACCCCACAACACACCGGCAATCACGGGCGCGACCGCGTAAGGCCAAATCAGCAGTGTTTTATATGCGAATGCGCCGCGCACAATGCGGTCCGCCGCCACCGCCAGCAACAACGAAAACGACAATCCCAAACTCGCCACCAGCACGCTAAAAATTGCAGTGGTACGAAATGAGACCAGATAATTTTCATCCGCAAACAGCGCTTTGAAATTATCGAAACCGACAAACTGCGTGTTGAGCCCGAATGCATCCTGCAACAAGGTCGATTGATACACCGCCTGAAACGCCGGCCAGAAAAAAAACACAACCGTGATGATGATCTGCGGCGCAACCAGCAGATACGGAAGCCATTTGCTGCGGAAGACGACGCGTTTTTCCATTTATAAAAATACGAAAAAATTAAGCATACAAATTATCCTCAGAAACGTATAACGTAGGATGGGTGGAGCCAGGTTTTTGGCGATACCCATCATCGGTGCGAGCAGACTATAGATATCGCAACGTATTTGCCAAGCCCGTCCACTCATCCTACGAGACTCATTTTTTAACTTCCCTTATTCGCCGCCTCAAACTTCCTTAAAATTTCGTTGCCCCGACGCACCGCATCATCAAGCGCCGCCTTCGCTTCTTTCTTGCCAGAGAACACTGCTTCCATTTCCTCTTCAATCACCTCACGGCCCTGCACGAAATTACCGAAACGCAAACCCTTGGAATTCGCGGTTGGTGGCTTGTTGGTAAGCTGCTTTACGGCGAGATCAGCACCTGGGTTTTTATCGTAAAAGCCTGATTTGCGCGTCATCTCATAGGCAGCCATCGTGATCGGCACATAGCCGGTTGTCGTGTGCCAATCCATCTGTACTTCGGGCTTCGATAGGAACGCAAAAAACTTGGCGACGCCTTTGTATGCGTTATTCGTTTTGCCGCCCATCACCCAAAGTGACGCGCCGCCAATAATCGAATTTTGCGGAGCACCGGCAACATCATCGTGGTACGGAATGAAATTAACCGACCAATCAAATTTCGCATTCTTGCGGATATTCGCCTGCGCACCGGTGCTGGAAGTCAGCATCGCGCATTCACCCGTGTAGAACTTGGCTTCAGCCTGATTGGTGCGGCCTGCATAAATGAACGTGCCTTTCTTTGACATATCACCGAGCATCGTCAGTTGCTTCACGTGCAGCGGCGTATTAAATGAATATTGGGTATCCGCACCGGCCATGCCGTTTTCTTTGGTGCCCATCGGCACGTTATGCCATGCGCTAAAATTTTCGATATTCATCCACGACGGCCAGCCGGTTGTATAGGGACAATTTTCACCGGCGGCTTTTAATTTATCTGCGGCGACGATCACTTCTTTCCAGGTCTTTGGCGCTTTGTTCGGGTCGAGCCCGGCTTTTTTAAATGCGTCTTTGTTGATGTAGTAAACAATGGTGGAACTATTAAACGGGAACGACAGCATATTGCCCTGGCGATCCGTGTAATAGCCCGCCACCGCCGGTAAATAAGCCTTGGGATCGAAAGGCTCGTCCGCATCCTTCATGATTTTTGTCACCGGCACAACCGCACCCTTCGCAGCCATCATCGTCGCTGTGCCCACTTCAAACACTTGCAAGATATGCGGCGCATTACCGGCGCGGTACGCCGCCGTCGCTGCCGTCATCGATTCCGGATAAGTGCCCTTGTAAATCGGCACCACCTTGTAATCTTTTTGTGTGGCATTAAATTTCGTGGCGAGATCGCCGACCCGCTCACCCAAGGCCCCCGCCATCGAATGCCAGAACTGCACTTCCGTTTGCGCATGTGCAGACATC
>JANXWW010000210.1 GCA_025350945.1 Burkholderiales bacterium | reverse complement strand
GCAGGTTGTGCCGGCAATCGTTGACCATTCACCTTGATCGGATTCGCCAGACGACGCAGCGCGGGATTAGCCGGATGGTTAAGCGTTTGAATCATGCCAACCTGCGTGACATAAGGATTATCGAGGCCACGCGCCAAGTCGTAAACAGGCGCGATGGGGATGACGCCGCCCAACTTCTGCATCCATTCATCAGGCGTGTGCTTGACAAATTCTGCGTCCAGAATCGGCGTCAGCGCATCGCGATTCACACGTCGATTGGGAATCGAATCAAAACGCGGATCGGTGGCAAGATCAGGTTTGTCAATACCGTTACACAAGGCCACCCAGAATTTATCAATCATGCACAACACAAAAACATAGCCATCTTTTGCCTTGTACATTTGCGCGGGCACCGTGGCGGGATGCGCGCCGCGCGGCATGCGATTCGTGACATGACCGTTATTCAAATACCAAGTGGCAGGATAGCTTAGCTGGTGCAGCGCCACATCAAATAGCGACACATCAACATCACGACCGACGCCTGTCTTGAGTGCACCGATGACGCCTGCGAGCAACGCAATCGACATCGTCATGCCGGTCATAAAATCCACCACTGATAAACCGAATCGCGCGGGCGGGCCATCCGGCTCGCCGGTCAACATACAAAAACCTGCCTCGGCCTGCATCAGATAATCGTAACCGGGCCAATCCGTGCGGTCATTGTCGCGACCATAGGCGGAGAGATGTGCGCAAACAATCGACGGTTTTATTTTTGATAACGTCAGGTAATCCAGCCCAAGTTTTTTCGGCTGATCGCCGCGAAGATTGTTGAGCACTGCATCGCTGTTGGCTGCGAGTCTTTCAAACACCGCACGTCCGCCCGGCGCTTTCAAATCGAGCGCAAAACTTTTTTTGTTGGCGTTGAAGGTTTGAAAGAATTCGCTATCAGCTTTGTCATCAGCATCGCCCAAAAAATAAGGTCCATTGGTCCGTGATACATCGCCACCTGTTGCGTGATTTTCAATCTTGATAACTTCAGCACCGAGATCAGCCAAGTACATCGAGCCATACGGGCCAGCACCGTATTGCTCGACTGCAATAATTCGGATGCCAGCGAGTGGCAATGAACTTGCTGACATTAAATTTTGTTCCGCTCAACCAACTGCTTGGCAATAATAATTCGCTGCATTTCATTGGTGCCTTCGCCAATGCACATCAGCATGGCGTCACGATAAAAACGCTCGATGTCATACTCAATCGAATAGCTGGCGCCGCCAAAAATCCGCATCGCTTCCTGCGAGCAAAACACGCCTGCTTCCGATGCGAAATATTTCGCCATGCCCGCTTCCATGTCGCAGCGCTGGCCGGTGTCGTAGGCGCGTGCGGCGCTATCGACGAGCAGTTTTGCGGCTTCCACGCGTGATGCCATTTCGCCCAGCATCAATTGCACAGCCTGATGTTCGCAGATCGGTTTGCCGAATGTTTTGCGCTCTTGTGCGTAACGCACCGCGTGGCGGGTCGCACCTTCCGCGATGCCCGCGCCGCGTGCGGCGATGTTGATGCGGCCCAATTCCAGTCCGCCCAACGCCTGCTGAAAGCCTTTGCCTTCGATGCCGCCGAGCAGACAATCTGCGGAAACACGATAATCCTGAAACGCCAATTCACAACTATCGATTGCTTTATAGCCGAGTTTTTTCATCTTGTTTGAGACTACAAAGCCCGGTCCTTTTTCGGCGATCAGCATGCTCATGCCTTTGTGGCGTGGCTCGGTCGTGGTATCAGTTTTGACGAGCAACAATACCGCGCCGCCGTGCAACGAATTGGTGATCCAGATTTTGTTGCCGTTCACCACATAATCACCGCCGTCTTTTTTAGCGACGGTGCGAATCGCCTGCAGGTCTGTACCCGCATCAGGTTCCGTTAATGCCAGTCCACCGCGCAATTCACCAGTAGCCATGCGCGGCAGATATTTTTGTCGCTGCGCTTCTGTACCTGCGCGCTCAATGGCTGCTGCCATGATGAGATGCGAATTAAAAATACCCGTCGGGGCCATCCAAACGGACGCCACTCTGGTCACGATTTTTGCGTAGACGCGTGCAGGCAAGCCAAGGCCACCGTACTCCGGTGAAATGGTCGCGCCGAATAATCCCAACTCTTTCATTTCATCCACCAGCGCGTGCGGATATTTGTCTTCGTGATCGAATTCTTTCGCAATCGGGCGCACCGATTTTTCGACCCAATTATCAATCGCATCAAGCAACATGCGCTCGTCGTCGGGTGTGAAATGATTGGTTTCTGACATGGTGTTCATTGCTTGCCTCGTATTACTTTTAAATATACAAACCCTAACACCAGAGCGGTGTTTGAGGCTAAAATAGCTCAAAATAGCCGCCAGTACTGGCGTTTCTAATAATTTACTTTATCTTCCACGCTGTGACCCTGCTTTGCGATCAACATCGTGCGATTAAAACTGCACACCAATTTTTTTTCCTGGTTGTAGCCATCCGTGCTCACACTCACAATGCCCGCGCCCGGTCGCGAGCTAGATTCACGTTTATCAAGCACTTTTGATTCTGCGTAAAGCGTATCGCCCGCAAACAATGGATGCGTCATTTTTATATCCGTCCAGCCCAGATTCGCAATCGCTTTCTGGCTCACATCGGTCACACTCATGCCGACCATTAACGCGACAGTAAGTGGCGAGCAAATAATACATTTACCGAACTCACTTGCCTTCGCGTACTCCGCATCAAAATGCATCGGATGTGTATTCATCGTCAGCAGTGTGAACCAAGTATTGTCGGTCTCGCTAATCGTACGACCGGGGCGATGTTCATAAATATCGCCGACCGTGAAGTCTTCGTAGTAGCGACCGAAATGTTCGCGGTAGCGATTCTCGCCTACCGTCTTGACGTTTTGCACCATTATTTATCCCTAGAGTGTTTGCCTGATTCCCAGCGTTGAGAGCTGCGCGACTCGCCGTGCGGCCAACTCAATCGGCCGGTCCACTAGTTTTCCATCGACCGCAATTGCCGCATCTTGCGCCTGCGCGACAGCCTCCAGCACTTTTTTCGCGTATGCGTTTTCTTCCGTGGTCGGCAAAAATGCGTTTTGAATCGCCGCGATCTGCGCTGGATGAATCGCCGCTTTTGACGTAAAACCCAGCGCAATCACATGCTCGGTTTCGGTGGCAATATCATCACAATCTTTTATATCCAAACTTGGCACATCAATCGCACCCACTTCTGCCTCTGCCGCTGCGGCGGCGATTTGCCCGCGCGCCCATCGCCAACCCTCGCGGCCGGGCTTCACGCGTGCCGCCACTGCGTAGTCAAATCCACCAAACATCAATGCCTGAAGCCTTGACGTCGCCGCTGCAATCGCACGCGATTCAAACACGGATCGCGGGGACTCAAGTTGCGCAATGAGTGGGATCGCTGTGCCGCCCAGCAATTTGTCCGCAATCATTATTTCGTCAGCCGATTCGATCTTGGGTAACATCACGAATGCCGGCTGTGCGCCACGATCCAGCAAACGCTTTAAATCCGCAATGCCTAGCGCGCTCGAAATTGTGTTGATGCGCACGCCGAGCTCGGCCGCATTTACGGCGGCGTGAATAATAAAGTCGTACGCGGCCTCACGCGCACTTACTTTATCGGCTAACGCTACCGCGTCCTCTAAATCAATACAAATTTGGTCCGCGCCCGACATTAACGCTTTTTGAAATCGATCCGCACGTGCGCCGGGCACAAACAATAAACAACGGCGGGGATTTGCCAATGACATCATTGCACCGGCACGCTGGCTGCAAAATGTTGTGCAATATCGATACGCCGCGCAAACCAGATGCCCGGCTTTTGCGAAGCGTAGTTGAGAAATTTTTCCAACGCACCGATACGCCCAGGCCGGCCGATTATTCGCAGATGAAGGCCCAGCGACATCATGCGAGGCTGCGTTTCGCCCTCGCGATGCAAACGATCAAGGCTATCAATCGCATATTCGAGCCACTGCGACGGCATGTAAGCCGGCGCCAGCCACATTTTCATATCATTCGTATCAAGCTGATAGGGCACGATGATCATCGGCTTTGTTGACTGGTCTACGGCCGCCCAAAACGGTGCATCGGCTGAGTAATCGTCCATGTGATACGTCACGCCCTCTTCCTGCAACAGGCGGCGTGTATTGGCAGTGTGCAAATACCGTGACAACCAGCCTGCGGGTCGCGTACCTGTCGTACGCTCGATTGAATCCAAACCTTTACGAATAAATTCACGTTCCTTCGCTTCATCAAAACTGAATTGATGCACCCAGCGCCAGCCGTGGCAACAGGCTTCATGCCCGCGCAGCTTAATGTAGGCTGCGATCTCCGGTGCGCGTTCGAGCGAAAGTGCGGCAGCGGTGTAGGTTGCGTTGACTTTATATTCATCCAGCAAGGCGGCCACCCGTGAGTGGCCTTCATTAATGCCGTAACGATAGTTTGATTCGTTGCCATAATTGCGAATCGGCTTTTTCAACGCGACGCCCAGCTCATCAACCGGCTCAGTAATTGCGTCGCCTTCGCCGATGGAATATTCGGAGCCTTCCTCCACATTGACGACAATCGATAGCGCTAATTTGGCTTCGTTCGGCCATTTATAATTTTTCATAAATTAATGGTATTCCTCGCCACCCGACACATTCATCGACTCACCATTCACATACGTCGCCTGATCCGAACACAGCCACGCGCAGGCAGCGGCGGTGTCATTCGGCAAGCCCGGCCGCCCAACTGGGATTCGCGATTTCATCGCGTTCATGTATTGCTCCATCGTGAGGCCAAGCGCTTCGGAAAAATATTCGTTTTGCCATGCGCCTAAACCTGTTGTGACATGATTCGGGCAAATCGCATTCGCCGTAATGCCGTGTTTACCAAATTCGATTGCCGATACGCGGGTCAAGCCCACCAGCCCGTGTTTGGATGCGCAATAGGCAGCCGCAAACGGAAATCCTGATTTCGCGGCTTGGCTGGCGATATTCACAATGCGGCCACCACGGCCCTGTTTGATCATGTGATCCGCCGCGTATTTGGTACACAAAAATGCGCCGCGCAAATTGACACCCAACACTGCGTCCCATTCGGTAATGGATAGCTCGGTGATCGGTTTCATCAAGTAACCGATACCCGCGTTATTCACCAGAATGTCGAGCCCACCAAAACGCTTAATTGTCGCGTCGACAATCGCCTTCACTTGCGCCTCTTCAAGCACATCCAGCGCAAGCGCAAAGCATTCTCCACCCGTGGCGCGTATATCAGCGGCGACTGCATCCATTTCTGATTGCAGCCCGATTGCACTGGCAGGAATCTCATCACCTTTTGCATGGGCAATGTCGGTGATGATGACTTTGCAGCCCTCCGCCGCCAGGCGGATCGCCATCGCCTCGCCTAGGCCTTTGCGGCGACCAGCACCCGTAATCAGTGCAACTTTGCCTTTAAGTTCGGGAAAATTAGCCATGCCAGAAATTTTAGATTAGAGTTTTTCGCAAACGATGAAAATCGGATTATCAGCAAATGCTTGAAACTCTGCCGCACCTTTTTGCACGACATCAGAGCTGACATCCTTGCCGAAAGCCGCCATGTCTTTGACATCAATAAATTCGGCGTATTGATAAGGTGATTTACCTTCACCCATCAATAAACCTTGTGAGCGCAGCACATCGAAACCCGCAACCGAAGGCAACCCGCGTACAGTCGGCAAATCACGTTCTCGCGCCCATTTTTCATAAGCCGCAACATCAGTGCCTGGTTTCAAATTGAACAGTACAAGAATGGTGGACATCGCTGTTTATCCTTCGCTGATAAGTAACGCTGATACGTAAAGTTGTCCGGACAAATTTTACGCAGTAAATATGCTTACGTCAATCAGGATTTATGCGTCTATTTTTACCAAATAATTTCAAGCAGTTCATCATCCAATCCGCGAATCACACCCACTGTCGCGCCAAAATATGGCGCATGGATGCGCACGCTCGGCGGCATCAACCAATGCGCATTTTTGGGCGGCTGTGAGATGCGAACAGCAATCATCGATACCCCTTGCGGCAATCGGCCTGCGTCTGCGGGTCGCGGCGTGGCCGCTGCCGGATACTGGTCTACTTCGAATAGCACTGTGCGGCCATCCGAAACTGTAGCGAGCTTATGTGGCGTATCGACGGGCAAATTAAACGCCGCGTTGATCACGCTGTAAGGCATTTCCCATTGCCCGCCAATACCGGTGCGAAGCAGGTCATTATAAAAATTAAGGGAAGCCACCATATCGCGACAACCCTTCACTGCAATAAAAAGTTTATCCACCCAGCATTCAGCCATCGGCAAATCGCTTGACGGCAAATTGCCGCGCACTTCGTTTAAGTAAATCGCTTCGCCGCCCGGCCCGCGTGCCTGCATCGGATAAAGTTTGTCGGTAAATGAAAGCGGCTTGGGCGGCGCGATGATGGGCGTATTCGCTTTCAGCAATCGCTGATAAATATCATCCGCACTTTTTACCGATAGTTCCAGCGCGGCCCAGCCGAAATGCGTGCCGGGTCGATAATCGGGCGGATCGGGTTGCTCAATCAAACGCAAATAAACGGGCGCTTTGCTGGGTGGCTGCAAGACAACGCTGCGCGCACCAGCCAACAGCGGTGCCTGCCATGCTGCCGCTTCATTGGCACTCACCACGCTATCAGCAATAATTTCTTGTTCCAGCAGACCCGCGTAGAGTTTAAGTGCAGCATCTAGATTCGGAACGCACAACGTGCCGAGCGCCAGACATGGACCAGTCATTTCAATACACCCGGATTCATCAAACCTTTTGGATCGAGTGAGGCCTTGATCGCGTCGAATAACGCCAACGACGCTGCGTTGCGGCCTTCGCGATAATTATAAAACTTGCCAATTTGAAAATGCGTGCAGCCGAGATTGCGCATCAAATCCGCCGTCTCGCGCTTCAATTGCACGACTGCTTTTGTCGCCGCTGGGTTAGCCGTCGGCTCGCCACATTTTTTTAAATAATCTGCTTCCACCACGCGCTTATGATATTCGGTGTGCTCATCTGACCAGTAAAAAACAGGCTCAATGAGCGTTGCTTGATGCGCGATGGTTGACAGCAAATAGCCGATACGAATTTTGTGTTGCGTCAATAGTGCATTTTTAGATGCAAAAAATTTCTGTAGTTCGGCCAACGCATATTGTGATTTTGAGTGGGGGAAAATCCCGTGCACGGGAACCCAGCGTTCACCATCGGGGCCGAGCATGGAATTGGGTGGCGTAAATGGCATCGCGCGTAATGCTTTGGGAAATGAATTTTCCGTTGCCTTGCCGTGTACCGCCATAATGATTTTGACTTTTTCCAGGCGCGCGGCAGTATCAGTTTTGTTGTCACCTTCAATCACGGCATGCGCGGAAAATTTATCTGCGCCCACGAAATCTCGTCCCGCAGTAATTAACTCAAGCCCCGCTTTCACACCGGATTTTTTGACCACACTCAACAACGTCTTCGCATCACTCAACATGCTCATGCGCTTTTTTCGCACCGCCATCAACACCGGATCAAAACCAAAACATTCAGACGCCAGCCCTTGACGTGAAACTTCCGACATCGCCGCCAGCATCTGCGCGCAATCATCGTATTCAAACGACAAAAAACCAAGCTCTGTAGGGCGCGGAATAAGTTTCAGCGTCGCTCTGACCTTTACACCTAATGCACCTGCATCGCCTATAAAAACACCCGTCATGTCGGGCCCGAAATAGCGCATAAATGGCGCGGCATTGCCTGCTGCCGCACTGCCGGTTTTGATGATGCTGCCATCGGCCAACACCACGTCAAGGCTCAATACTGAATCGCCGACCGAGCCATGCAAACCAGCACCTAAAAATACGCTGCCCTGGGAAAGCGCGCCGCCCACGGTAGAGCGCAAACCAGACAACGGCCCCCAGTAGGGCGTTCGAAGCATTAATGGCTCAAGCACCGCATCCAGAGCGGCCCACGTCATTCCTGTCTCAACGGTAACGTAGCGATCCTCGGTATTGAGTTCGACCAACTTATCAAGCTTCAATAAATCCAGTAACGCAGACGGCGTGCGTTCGGCGAGAAAACCATCGGTGTAACTTAAGCCACCACCGCGCGCGATTACCGCAACATCCGCATTTGTCATCGCCTTCACACTCGCCTGCACATCGGCAACCGTACTGGGCACGACCACCGCTGAAAGCGATGCCCCCTTGGCAAAAACATCTTGTCCATAGAACGCCAATTCGCTCGCGTCTGTCACCAAAGCATCTTTACCGATCAAATTGCCGAGCGAAAAAATCCAATCCTTAGACGCGACAGAAACGCTTTTCAATTCCGAGATTGCCATTGCCTCATTCCTTTCACAGCACTGTCTGTCGGGTTAAGATTTAGCCGCGTTACGAGCCGCTCTGCCAATCGTACTCGTTCGGCTTCGCCACCGCAGGAGACGCGAATCACGCAATCAAGTTTTGCCATGATCGATTCGAGATCGGCATTCAACGCCGATGCCCAGAGCACCGCAAAACTTTCGCTTGCACGAACCATTTCTACAACATCAGCGTGAACACGATATGACGATGGTGCATCCACTTCACGCGCCGCATTAGCATCGGAAATGAGCCACGGCCAGAACAGGTGTTGCAGTCGCGACCAGTTCCATGCAGCGATCAAATGAGCACCGGTGGCAACGGGTGTTAAATCGGGCAATGACTGCAGAAATTGTTCACGCTCGGCTTTATTGAGCGGCAATGGATCCACCAATATCAGCGTGGCGCATCGCGCGCTCAGATGTTTTGCGAGCAATGCGGCAATCGCACATGCACCACCGCTCGCACGAATCGTTATGTTGGATAAATTCAATTTATCCGCAACACTCAATATTGCTTTGGCACTCGTTTCGATCGTTACCGCATCTGACTTCCAGCCACGGCTCGCGCCGTGATTCGGCAAATCCGGCACCAGCACAAATGCGCCCTGCTTTGCATCGGCCGGCATGACGGCGGGTGTGCCGATATCGTGTAAATAAATCTCCGCGCGGCTGCTATCACCTGCATAACTTCGACAGGCGAGTGGCCCGTTATCAACATGCAATATAAACCGCGTTGATGATTTTGCCGCGTCAATCACCGCTTCACTATCGACAATCGCAGCGTTGGCGGCAAAGCGCTGAAACACCGCATCACACTTCGCGATCAGCGCTGCAGGCCCACCTTCGATACGCTCGGCAGTCACATGCTCAGGTAGCGGAGGCAGGCGCGTAAGATGTGGTTCCAGTACATCTTCTGCACGATAGAAAATCGTGGACGGCACGGCAAGTCGTGCGGCTGCTGTGGGATCGTCATATAAAAACGGTGCACGGTAGCCAATGCGATAGCCATCTCCCGCGTCCAGCACATCCATCACATCCGAATGAAGTTTTGCGGTGCTTGGCAGCGGGTAAGCAAGCCGTGCAGCCTGGGTCGGTGTGTTCCACGGAAAAAATAAATTCTGCTCACGAAAACGTGCGAACAACCATAGCAAATGCGACCCGTCCCATTTCGGCTCAAAAGGTGGCAAATAATCGCCTAGAAGTGACTGCCGCTCGGCTGCGTCGAATCGCGCATAGCCATCACACACCAGCGCGGCAACACGGTTTGGATAATCAAGTGCAAAACGCAAGGCCGTCACCGCACCGGTATGAACGCCATAAACCAGAACGCGATCAATACCAAGTTTTTCAAGCAGTGCGTTGAGCGCGGCGGCGTAATCCGGAATCGTGGGCTGCGCCAGCGGCAGCGGATCTGAATAACCAAAGCCTGGCGTGTCCGGCGCAAATACCGAATAGTGACTGGCAAGCCGTTCGATCCACGGAACCAAAGCGCGCGAATTTTGCGGCGATTGGTGCAGCAGCATCAGCGCAGGCCCCCGCCCAGCATAGCGCACCATCACGTGGCGCGCTTGCACCTGAATAAATTGCTCACGTATTTTTTGCATAATTCTTGATTTGCCTGAATTGAAAATGCGCGGGTTGCATCGCAGTATCGATTATCGCCAGCCTAAAAATTTTCAACAAAAATCCAACACTTTTGAATCTACAAACCAATTCAGTCTTGACAATATCATGGCAGTCCTATAATTTGTCCGGACAAATATTAACGCTGCTCGGGTTTTGCTGCAAGCGTTTCTTAATGATTGCGCCCACCCAAACCCGCCCTTTGCCCGTACTTTGCCCGCCCGCTATCAGTCCTGGTTCAGAAATTTATTGCTCATTCTTGCTTTAATTGCACCTCGTTCAGATTTGATTTCAGCTTTGCTTTCAGCACGGAAAACAACCTCGGGAGCTTTTATGAAAACCATTCGCAATCTTGATGCTGGCATGAACCTAAAAAAAATAGTTATCGCCACGGCGTTTGCGCTTGTTGCGCAGTCTGTATCCGCGCAGACGCCAAGTACAACAGACAATAATGCAAAACCTGCCGCTGATCCGGACAAGCTTGAAACCGTGACCGTCACCGCACAGCGTCGCGAACAAGAGCTGCAAAAAGTTCCGCTGCCGGTCAGCACATTTACCGCCACCGAGCTCGCCACACGCAGCATCGACAGCGCACTGAAAATGGCCACGTTCATTCCCAATATGTTCGCCAGCAACAATACCGGACTCAATACAGCTAACCAATATTTTCTGCGCGGCTTGGGTAATACGGAAACCATCGCAACTTTCGATCCGCCGGTCGGCACTTATATCAACGATGTTTATGTGAGTCGGCAAAACGCGAACAATTTTTCGTTTTTTGATGTCGAGCGGATCGAAGTATTGCGCGGGCCGCAGGGCACCCTGTTTGGGCGAAACACCACGGGCGGCGCCATCAACGTGATTCTGAAAAAGCCAGGTCAAAAACTGGGCGGCTACTTCGAAATTGGTGGCGGCAATTTCAGCCAGGTGACATCGCGTGGCTCGGTTGATGTGCCGATCAACGAAAATTTCCGCACCAAATTTTCCTACTATTATTCGAAAGACGACGGTTATGTTGATAACCCCGTTACCGGTGAGAGACTCAACGACAGTGACAACAAAGGTGTGCGTGCCGCGTTCGCATGGCGCATTTCCGACATCCTGAATTGGGATCTGGCAGTCGATGACAGCAAAGACAGCGGCAACAGTCTTTACAACGCATTGATTGATGGCAAACGGGTATCGCGCACGGGCCTGCGCACCAACAGCCGAGGATTTTTTTCGGCCAGTGGCGCGCCGCTATTGAGCGGTGAAAAAAACGGTTACGGATTGGGCAATGAAGTCAAAAGTACATCCGTGACATCAAACGTGAATCTAAGCGTCGGTGGCGTATCGATTGATTTCATCACCGGCTGGCGCGATCTCACGCAAAAGTACGCGATTGATTTTTTTAACAACCCATTCGTCAATGGCGGCTTCACCATTGCGAATAATGGCGAGCACAAGCAGTTTACGCAAGAGGTCAAGGCGACTGGCGATTTGACTTCAATTCCTGTCACGTATGTCGCGGGCTTGTTCTATATGAATGAGCATAACACCACCGATTTTGGCGATCTGTTTGTGAGCTCCGCAGCGGGCATTCCAGGCGCACCGTTTTCGCTGGTTCTGGCGGATCGCGTGCTACGCAACAAAACAAAATCAAGTGCCGTTTATGCCCAGGGCGATTATAAATTCCTGCCCGAATGGACCGCCACTGTTGGTGTTCGCTACACCACTGAAACCAAGGACATCAGCGTCTCGGATAATCGCGCCACCGCTTCCGCCGCTGCACAGTTAAACGATGCAAATCTCACTGCTGCCGGCGTGCCGCTGGAACAAACCACGAAACTTGCGACGCCGCGTGTGGCTCTGGCCTATCAATTAGATCAGGATGTGATGTTCTTCGCGTCGGCCACGCGTGGATTCAAATCCGGCGGCTGGAACGCGCGCGGCACGGCAGCGCGCGAACTGCTCGCGTTCTCGCCGGAAAAAGTATGGTCGTACGAAGCGGGTTGGCGCACCAGTTTTGCTGGCGATAAGCTGCGTTTTAACGGCACATTCTTTTTTTCCGACGTGACCGATCTGCAAACACCATCCGCGTTCGTGCGGCCCAATGGTTCGCTCGCATTTATCACCCAAAATTTTGCCGGACTGCGCAATCAAGGTCTTGAGCTGGAGTTTTCTGCCGCACCGGCGCGCGGGCTGACGGCATATGTCAACGTCGGCCTGCAAGACGCGAAATACCAGAATGTCGGGCAACCGATTCGTGCTCAACAAGCCAATTGCATCACTGCACTCAGCACCAGCAACGCAGTATTGCGCGCGGCGAATTGTTTGCAGGGTATCGTCACCGCAGATGGCTCAATCGCCGAACCCGTGCGCACGCCAAAAACCAATGTGAGCCCAGGCGTTCGTTATGTGTTCCCGATTGGTGTGTCGGACTTGCGTGCCTCAACTTCGCTCAACTGGGCATATAGCAGCAGGACCGCTGTTAGTACCGCGAACAACACATTTGCAGAAGCGCATACGGTGTTGAATGCGTCAATCGGTTTATCAGGAAATAACGAGACCTGGCGTTTGTTGCTCGATTGCAGCAACTGCACCAACAAAACCTGGTTCACCGCATCACTCGCTGGGCTGAGCTATTTGAACGACCCACGTCGTTATAGCTTGAAGCTGAATTACGCGTTTAAATAAACAGTAACGTAAACAGCAACGCTATTGAATTTTAAACCCTAGCACTGGCGGGCGTTTCAAAGCAAAAATGCTTCAAGATACCCGCTGTAGCTGGTGTTTACCAACTGTCACGCGCGGCTTTACCGGCTGTGGGCAACAGCGCATCGAGATAGACGACAGCAGATACGCGGGTTGGGTTCATTCAATAAGCTCATCGATCAAATCACCCACAATGCGTCAACGCCGCAGCGGCTCCCACGGCATCAAGTGGATACCATCCGCAAGCAGCGACACTTGAATCGTTACCCGCAATCCGAGCTGATGATGATGCGCAACATGCGTGGGCACATTCATCTGCAGCAAGGGGCTGCGGTCATCACTGTTGCTGCCATCCAGCGCAATGCCCACGCTGACATTTGGCCCCAACTCTACATATTCCACAATTCGTCCACTGACGAAATTTTGCTGCTCTCCATGTGGCAGGGGCTCTGATGGCGCCGGGCGATGCAAGATCACGTATTCCATCGGCAGCGCCCACGAAACGGGTGCGGCAAGCAGAAAGTCAGGCGAATATTTTGTCTCCAGTGTTTGGCCGTGCCAATCGATAGACGTCAATTTTCGATCATGATCGTGGCCCAACACGCGACCTTCAAAAATATTCTTGATGTCCACCAGACGCGCCACCTCCGGTGTTTTGGGCCGAGTCATCACTTCCGCAGGCGAGCCGATTTGCAGCGTTTTTCCGCGCCGCAAAATGCACATGCGATCCGCCAGCATCGCGGCTTCATTAAGATCATGTGTGACCAAAATCATCGGCATCAGCAGCTGGCGGCGAAGCTCGGCCAGTTCCACATACAGCTTTTGCCGGGTTGCGCGATCCACCGCCGAGAACGGTTCATCCAGCAACAGCGCTGCAGGATCGCGGGCCAGCGCGCGCGCTACCGCCACGCGCTGCTGTTGCCCGCCAGAAAGCTCGGCTGGCCGACGCTGCCCAAGTCCGCTCAGATTCACCAGCGCAAGCAATTCATGCGCACGCCGGTTGCGTTCAGCCGGGGCGCGGTGTCCCATGGCGGCTGCAATATTCGCCATCGCGCTCATGTGTGGAAACAGGGCGTAGTGTTGAAAAACGAATCCGCTTGAACGTTGCTGGGGGGCCAAATTTATTTTTTTTTGCGAGTCAAACCAGATTTCATTGTTAACCAGCACATGACCATGTTCGGGGCGATACAGTCCGGCAATGGTACGCAGCAAAGTTGATTTACCGCTTCCCGAGGGCCCCACCAGCGCCAACACTTCGCCTGATGCGCAGTCAAATTCGGCGTCCAGCGGAATCGGGCCATCTTGCCGCGCGTTCATGCTCAATGCAGCGTTCGGGATATTACTCAAACGCGCTTTCCGTATCTGCCTGTGGTTGCGTAAGCCACCGCGATAGCGGCCAGCGATATGAATAGCAACACTGCTGACATCATGCCTGCGCGGGTGTTGTCGAACGCCTGCATGCGGTCGTAAATAGCAATCGCAATCGTCCTGGTTTCGCCCGGAATACTACCGCCCACCATCAACACAACACCAAATTCGCCGATGGTGTGCGCGAATGTCATCACCATTGCCGAGACAATGCCCGGCCAGGCCAACGGCAATTCAATCGACAAAAAAATCTTCCACGGCGACATTCCGCAGCAAGCGCCAGCGCTCAATACGTCAGGTTCAATCGCCTCAAAGCTGCGCTGCATCGGCTGAATCGCAAATGGCAGATTAAAAATAATCGAGGCCACCAGCAAACCGCTGAAACTGAATACCAGCGAGTGCCCCGCGATGGATTCAAACCATTTTCCCATCGCCGAATTTCCACCCATTGATACGAGCAGGTAGTAACCCAATACCGTCGGTGGCAACACCAGCGGCACGGCCAGCAATGCTTCGCACAAGCTCTTGCCCGCAAAGCGCCTCCACGCAAAAAAACGCGCGGCTACAACACCAATCGGCAGCAGCACCGCAGTCGTCCAGAAAGCGAGCTTCAGCGAAAGTATTAACGCGGTCCAATCCATGACGTCTACTGCCCATCGGGCAGACGAAACCCGTAGCGTTTGAAAATCTCGCGTGCTGGCGGCGACTGCAGATAGCGATAAAATACGTTCGCGGTGTCACCTGCGTTGCGCATCAACACCACGCGTTGCCGCAGCGGTGTGTGCCACTCGGCAGGAATCAACACAAATTCGCCCTGCGCTGCAATGGTTGGTGAGATTGCCTGCGCATAGGCAAAGATGCCGCCTTGGGTAGCGCCTGAAGTTGCGAATTGCGCGGCTTGCGAAACGTTTTCACCCAGCACCAACTTTGGCTCAATTGCTTTCCACAGCCCCGCATGCATCATTGCTTCGCGTGCGGCACGGCCATACGGGGCATGTTCAGGATTAGCAATGGCAAACTTTTTTAGCCGACCGTCCTGTAGTGCCGCAGCGAGATCCTTCAGATCAACATCCGCTTTTACTGGCGATGATTTGGGCACAAACAAAACAATGCGGCCCAGCGCATACAACACCCCATCATCAACCGTTTTGCCTTCTTTCGCGAGCGCTGAAACATAGGCCTCATCAGCAGATAAAAAAAGCTCAAACGGCGCGCCCTCCGCAATCTGACGGCGATAGTTTCCAGACGATCCGAAACTCAGCTTTACCGTCTTGCCTGATTGTTTGGTGAATTCGGCGGCAACTTCCTGTAATGCGAATTGCAGGTCGGATGCGGCGGCGATGTTTGGCACATCAGCGCTCAAGGCCGGCAGCGAATTAAAAAACGCAAACATCAGTGCAAATGAAAAAGTGAAACCGCGCAATCGCATAACAACCTCCATGATCGATATATATGCAGGAATATAACGGTGAATTGAATAATAAGCTAGTTACGCAACAACCCAAAATCATGCTGACACCACTTGATACGGCTTGCCATGAAGCGGCTAATCTCGTATTAAATTCGTCAGCTTTTTGACATCAAGCACACCTGCTTTCAGCGCATCTTTTTCAATCCGCCGATAACATTCAATCACCGCGAGCCCTGTTGCAGTAACACTGGCACCACCGCCATGCTTGCCGCCTGTAGCCGCATCTACCACGGGTGATTTAAACATTTGATTCATCGAATCAATCAACAACCACGCGCGGCGATATGACATGCCGAGCGCTTTGGCAGCGGCGGTGATCGAGCCAGCTTCGACTATTGCTTCCAGCAATGCGACTTTGCCGGGACCAATGGCAATGTTTTTATCTTTGGTGATGCGAAGACGAAATTGGGCAACAGGTTTCAAGGAAATTCAAATCGGAAATAAAAAAGAAGTGTAGTCGATTGTCGATGAAGTTTAGCTACTCAAAAATTCCAGAATTCTTGCGGCGCGCTTATCCAGCAAATCTGGCGGGCACGTGAGCGGCTCGGCGGGCGGGAAATCGATCACTGGCAAGTCGGCACGAACGACTGATCCATCGGCGCTGATGAGCGCAGGTTGTTTTAATGCTGATAATTTTGCCGCTACATCATAGCGAAACGCAGCGCGAATGAGCGGACGAAATCCTGCGC
>JANXWW010000153.1 GCA_025350945.1 Burkholderiales bacterium | reverse complement strand
AGCGTCATACCCAGAATTTGCGTTGCATAAGCGCGAACTTCATCAATCGATTTGGCGACCTTCACGCCACCGCCTTTACCACGGCCACCCGCATGGATTTGCGCTTTCACCACCCAGACGCTTCCACCGAGCGTTTCAGCGGCTTTAACGGCCTCGTCAACACTGAAGCAGGGAATGCTGCGCGGCGTGGCGACCCCGTATTTGCGCAAGATTTCCTTGCCTTGATATTCATGGACATTCATGGAGAGTGACTTTCTTTTTGACGATGACGATAAAACGGGAGGAAGACAGAGAATTGTGGCTCGGGTCAAAACGGGGGACGCGTCGTATCGCGCAGCATCGTTACCCCTATCGAACAAGTTATTTTAACAGCCAGGCTGACTTATAGACAATTCGCGATCAGCGCTGTGATGTTAATGGTTCTCTCCCTCGCTGGCAGGGCCGGGAACGGCTGTTACACCAATAGGCGCGCCCTTATACCAATTTGGGTAGTAACGCGCCACTGCGGGTGCGTCCAGCGCCAAGGCATGGCATTTATCGAGCTGGAACGGTACCTTGGTTGGATCTTGCAGGCCTTGGCCCGCAATGGTCTGAAATGCGGTGGTCGCAACCGAGCCAATCAAATCAGTAATGTGGGTGCAACCGCGCGTCCCGGCAAATAGCTCCATCACCCGACGCGAAAAGCCCGGGCAAATCGCGACCCCGATCAGTTTTTTGTATTCGGGCGTAATCTCGCTGCAATAACCCACATACGGCATCGCATCCGACGAAGCTTCGGCATCAATAATAGTCATGCTGCGATCAATGGTGATGCGCAGCCACATCGAGTGCACGGATGAACCGGCCGGCCGTACCCCGCTGGCGACTTTGAATTCAACCTCTTTTCTGTCGTGAAGGTGGCCTTCAATATCGAAACAGCCATCGTCACGCTTGTAGCCGCGTACATTGATTTCTCGATGGTGAAGTGATTGGCGCTGGGTTTTGGCGGGGGAAAGGGGCATGAGGAAAAATTCTTTTGAGAAATCTCTCATTATAAAAACAAAAGCACGTTAGCTAACGTGCTTTTTTACACGACTGATCGAAAACCGCTGTGGCAACTAGCCAACTTGTCGGTACGTTCGAATCGCGGCCGCAAATTCAGACCCGGTCTGAAACCGCTCCTCGACTTTTTTCGCCAGCGCCATTTCGATCACATCGACCATCCAGTCAGGCAACGCAGGATTGATTTCCCGAATATTCGCGTGTGGCTCGTTGGCAATCGCGAACATCAATTGCGTCATCGATTCACCCTGAAACGGCAGCCGCCCAGTGGTGAGCTGATAGAGCGTGACGCCGAGCGAAAATAAATCAGAACGACCATCAATTTTCTTGCCCGCCAATTGCTCAGGCGACATGTAGGATGGCGTGCCCAGCACCATGCCCGTTTTTGTGCGCGAAGAATCAGTCACGCGCGCGATGCCGAAGTCAGTCACCTTTGGCGTGCTGGTGGCAGGGTCGTACATGATGTTGGCAGGTTTGATATCGCGATGGACGATATTCATTTGATGCGCATGATTAAGCGCTTCGGCAACACGCTCCACGATTGACAGCACTTTATCCAGCGGCAGCAGATTGGGATTTTTCGTGAACGGTACCAAATCCTTGCCCTTCAAAAACTCCATCGCAATATAAGCAAGATCGTGTTCTTCACCGGCATCAAAAATGCGCACAATATTGGGATGATCGAGCTTGCCCGCTGACTCTGCCTCACGGAAGAAACGATCTTTGGCTTCCTGTAATTCATCGCCTTCAAATTCAGTCGAAAGTGCCAATGTTTTGATGGCGACTTCGCGACCAATCTTGGGATCTTTACCCAGATACACCACGCCCATCGCGCCCTTGCCCAATTCTTTTTCAACTTGATAACGGCCAAGCATCGGCTTTTCGCCACTGCCGCCCAGCATCATGGTCGCGTTGCCACTGCGCGCGCCGGACGAGCCACCCAGGATGATGGTTTCCGACATGGCCTTGGCACGGCCCATGCGATCCGCCACGTCGCGGAATGTCGGGTTAAGTTTATGGATATACGCGAACGCGCTCTCAGCTTTATTGAACTGTCGGCGACGTTCGAAATCAAGCGCTAGCGAATAAATATTTTCCATCAGCTGCTCGTCCGCAGGGCATTTGCGAAATTTATCAAATGCCATATCCAATTGGCCCTGCTGCTGAAACGCCAGGCCCAACATGCGGTTTGATTCCGCACCGGCAGCATCGGACTGATCTTTGCTTTTTTCGGTGAGGAGAAAACGTTTGGTGGTGAGCAGCAAATGACCGATCAACAACAACGAAGCGGGCAGCATGAGCTTAACCCACAAGCCTGGCCCCATCATCAGCCCGAAGTGAACGGCGAGCAAGGCCAGAAAAATAATCAATGTAAGCACCGCGGCGGGGCCTGCGCGCAGCTTGGGAAATAGTACCGCCAGGTATGCGACCACCGCAACAAACGCCAGCACGGATACCCAGAACGCCCACGTCGGCGCACGAAAAAAGTGCTGCTGAAGAATTGACGATACGGAATGACCTAATTTTTCAATTGGCGTCAAGGTACCAACAGGCGTGATTGCGCTCTCGCCCGTGCCCGCCGCAGTGGCACCGATCAAAACAATTTTGTCGCGATATTTTGTTGCCGGAATTTTGCCTGACAACACATCATAAAAAGAATCAATTGGAATCGCGGTGCGACCTGCTGCGCTCTTGTAAAAATAGGGCAGCATCAATCCATATTCATCAGTGGCGATACGCAGAGTTCCGATCGAGACTGATTCGCCCGCGGTGACACGAATATCCTTGGCCCCCAGATTCAAACTTTTGGCCGCGACCATCATCGCGAATGAAGGATATTGCTGACCAAAATAATCGATCATGGTTATATCGGAGCGGCGACCCCCATCGGGATCGCTCTGATCAGAAAGGTGCCCGAAACCCGCCGCACCCGCGCCCACTATTTCAATCGGGAATTGCGCGTTGGGCAAACCATACATTGCACGATCACTGGCACCTGAAACGCTGTCTTTGCGAATATAGTCAGGCAACGGCTTATCGGGCTGACCCACGGGCTGTGCGTAATCTGTTTCAAACAAGGTCGCCAACACCACATTGCCCGCTTTTTTGATGCTGTCGCCAAGGCGACGATCTGTGTTTAGCGCGCGATCAGCTTCGCTCAGGATGGAACCAATTTGCGTTAATGCTGGCGTCGCGGCATTGCTGCCGGCGGTCGCAGTAGTGCCAGGCAATACTTCAGTTGGCGACGCCGCAGTGGTTTTGTTATAAATTTCCATCATGCGGTTGATGTATGAGAGGCCAGGATCAACCTGTGGATCAAAGAAAAATACGGTGCTGCCAACCACTTTGGCTTTTGCCTCCCCCAGCTTTGCGATCATGTCAGCATGAACTTCACGCGACCATGGATAACGTCCAATATTGCGGATCGACTGATCATCAATCGCGATAATGGCGATTTTGTCTGAGGGCTGTTTTGAGGAGGCCACCACGCCCCAGTCGTAGGCTTTGGTCTCAAGCGCTTCAAAAATGCCGGTGAACTTATGAACCGCAAAAATGATGACAACAATCATCAGCGCAAAAAACCAGTCTTTTTTCCAGAACGCCGTTTTATTCATTTTTCCCCCGAAAGGCTAAGGCAATCAGCAGATATCTGCATTGCCTGCCTCGCTTATCGCACGATTGTAGCAAGAAAGGGATGGCTGCTCTGTACCGCGATCAGGTCATTGCAGACCGGCGAAACTTCGGTATTTATGCTCTACGAGCCGAACAAAGTGCCGACAGAAACGCTATAGGCCACGGCGAAATCCGCAGCCGAGACTTTTTTTCCATCTTCATGCTTCAGCTTGGTGACTTCAATCTGTCCGCCTTGCGCAGTAATGAACATGGCAGTGTCAGATATTGCGGTGATTTCGCCAGGCTTGCCTTTGACTTGACCAAATGTGCGCACCAGATGTTTTTTGCTGCCGAAGAGTTGTACTTTTTTATCGCCAAGTATTGTCCATGCACCGGGCGCAGGATCGCAGCCGCGAATCAAATCGTGAATAAATCGCACATGGTTATTGAAATTTATTTTCGCTTCTGCGGTACGGCACCAGCCCTCGTAGCTGGCTTTCGATTCGTCTTGAATCGCTTCTTTATGTTTACCGGCCACCACCAAATCCGCAGCCTCCAGCATCGCTGCCACGCCCATGGGAAACAGGCGATCAAAATAGACCGTGCCGAGCGTGTCATTCTCAGCAACAGCGGTCGATTTTTGCAGAATGATCGGGCCTTCATCCAAGCCGTCCGTGGGGCGAAAAATCGTTAGTCCCGTTTCAGTTTCACCACAAATCAGCGGCCAGTTAATCGATGATGGACCGCGATATTTTGGCAACAACGAGGGGTGATACTGGATCGTGCCGTGCTTCGGAATATTGACAAATTCCTGCGGCGCAAATTGCAGCACATAGGCCATGATGCCGATATCCACATTCAGTGCGCGCAAGGTGTTGTGCGCATCAATATTTTTCAAACTCGGAAACTGAAACACACGCAAATTTTTTTCCTGCGCCGCCACACGCAAAACATCCGGGCGCGCGCCTTCTTTTTCCGGCGCACAAAAAACGCCAGCGACTTCGTCGCCACGCGCGAGAAATTGATCGAGCACTGCTTTGCCGAAATCCTGCTGGCCGATGATGGCGATTTTCATGTTTGGCTTTCCCAATTTGGTAATGAGTACCGCTCTAAGCTTGGCGTTTGAAACATTTATGCCGCAAACGGCACGCCCAGCATAGAGTTTGTTATTTTTTCACAGGCGCCGCAAACGCGCCCGCTTCCTTCATCGCATTCACGCGCGCTTCATCATAGCCCAGCACATTTTTCAACACATCATCATTGTGCTCACCCAAAAACGGCGCGCGCTCAATTTTTGCTGGCGATGCAGAAAGCTTGATCGGCATGCCGACATTCCACCATTTTCCGCGCTTCTCGTCTTCGAGTTCCACATACATTTCACGACCACGAATGTGTTCATCATTGGCCAAATCAGTCGTGGACATAATCGGGCCACACGGCACATCAATCGGGTTCAAGATCGCCATGACTTCGCGCTTGGTGTGATTGGCGGCGAATTTATTGATCAACGTCCACATCAATTGCTGGTTCTGACGGCGGTCGGCTATCTTCACAAATTGCGGATCGGTGGCGAGATCAGGCATGCCGATTTCCGGGCCGATCAATTGTGCGAGCGCAATCCACACGGCTTCTTGCACAACGACGTAAATCCAATCGTTCGCGCCGTGCGGTTTGCAGTGAATCGCATTGCCGAGTTGACCGCCGCCGGAATCATTGCCGGCGCGTGGCACGTCGCCCATGTTTTGATAGGTCGGCACAGAATACTCCGGCAGCG
>JANXWW010000152.1 GCA_025350945.1 Burkholderiales bacterium | reverse complement strand
TTTCGTGCACAAACCCGCACCACAGAATGGAAAAACGCAACGCTGGCAAAACCCTATGAAGCCCGACAACAACTCGCCCGATCAATACGCGCGCAAAGCGATTCGGAAAAAAATCAAAAGTCGGAAGAGATCATGGATGTGACTGAGGCGACTGTCGATGAGGCGTTTCGGCAGCATCACTACCCCATCATGATTCATGGTCATACGCATCGGCCTGCGACGCATCGGACTTTAGTGGATGGTCATGCGTGTGAGCGACGGGTGCTGGCGGATTGGCGTGAGTGGGGTGAATGTCTTGCGATGAGCAGCGGCGATCTACATCGCATAGAACTAACCATCTGAAATGCTCGATTAGAAATCGCGGTAAAAATTATTTAAAAAAATTACAAATTTTGGCAAACACTCAATTCTACAAAAATGAAAACTCTGGCTGAACTTGATTCCTCAAAAGGCAATAACTTTGACGTCATCCGATTCGTAGCAGCAACACTTGTTATTTATTCGCACGCCTATGCCATCAGTGGACATGCCAATGATGAGCGGCTTGCAGGATTAACCGGCTTTATCGGATTTGGATCTCTCGCTGTTGAAATATTCTTTTTGGTGAGCGGCTATCTCATCACCAGAAGTCTCATGCAACGAGACAATCTGCTTGATTTTGCGGAGGCGCGCGTGCTGCGAATTTTTCCAGCGTTGGTTGTTTGTTGTGCGATCTCGGTATTTATTTTGGGATTGCTTGTCACTACGCTGCCCGCGCGCGAGTATTTGACGCATCGACAAACATGGAATTACTTCCTTCATAATTCTTCGCTGTTCAACGTGCAGTGGATGCTGCCGGGCGTTTTTGAGAGCAACATCCTCAAAGGTGTGGTGAATGGATCGCTCTGGACGCTACCCACAGAATTCAAAATGTATGTCGCGATGTTTGTCATGGGAGTCGTGTCAGTTGCTATTAAACGCTATCGCGGTAGCTTGCTGGTACTTCTTATTGGCGGCTATCTGGTTTTCAGCTTCACCATACAAAGCTCTCAATTGTCAACTCACACCAGCGATGGGCCGACACCGCTGGTGGCATTTTTTCTCATCGGTGCAATACTTCATCTGGCCCGCAAATATGTTCCCGTATCAACAACACTTGCACTAGCGCTATGGGGCACACTGCTGCTGGCCCGAGGAACATTTTTAGCCGCTCCTCTTTATTACGCCGCGCTCTCGTATTCATTACTTGCCATTGCGTTTGATACCACGTTCAAAGTACATCGCTTTGCTAAATATGGGGACTTTTCGTATGGCTTGTATCTATATGGATTTCCAGTCAAGCAGGTGATTATCCTCATTGCCGGTAATATGAGCTCAGGCAGACTTTTCTTGATCGCATTTCCAGTCACACTGGCGCTCGCGTGGCTGTCGTGGCGATTTATTGAGGCACCTGCGCTGAAAAGAAAAGGGGCGATCTCGGCGTATTTAAAATCTAGATCGAGTTAACGCACGCTCGATGCAATGAATTTCGCCGTTATTTGCCGCGCAAACTATTCGAGCATGACATGCAAGCAGCGCTTCGGCGCATTTGCAATATCGAAATTCAGCGCGGCAATGAGCAACTGTCCACCAAGCAGAATCGGAATTGCCGCCAGCATCACCGTACCAGCAGTCGCCGCTACGCCAAGCGAAGCGCTGGCAACCCAATGCGCTATTCCCCACACACTGCCAAATATCAGCAGCAGCATTCCCAGCAACATCTGAATCGTGCCCGCATTAAAGTCGCGGAGCAGATAGTTATAGAAAATCCGTTTAAAAAATCGATTCAGATATTTACCTGGAAAATCTATTAACACCTGACCAATTCGCAGGTTCGATTTTTCGCCATTGTAATGCGCGTCCATCGGTATATCGAGCACTGCCGCACGCAATGTGCCCAGTCGAAACAACATGTCACTTTCAAAAAAATACCGATTCGCTACTTTGCTGAGCGGAATTCGGCGTAGCACTTTGGCATGTATGGCGGTATAACCATTGGTGGGATCCATCACCTCCCAATATCCACTCGCCAGTTTATTGACCAGCGACAGCAACGCATTACCCAACAGCCTGATTTTTGGCATGGACTGCAAAGAGTCAAGCTCAAAAAAGCGATTACCTTTTGTGTAGTCCGCGCGACCTTCGACAATGGGACGAATAAAGTGCGACAGAAGCGCGGGATCCATTTGCCCGTCACCATCAATTTTTACCACGATGTCCATGCCGTCATTTAGGGCGGCAAGATAACCTGAAACGACTGCGCCACCCACGCCCTTATTCGCCAGATGAGTAATGACAGCAATTCGCTTGTCTTGCGCAAATTGATTGACAAATTTTCCGCTGGCATCTGGGCAAGCATCATCTACAACATAGATGCGTTCAACTTCCGACGGAATTTTGTGCAGCACATCCAGCACTCGATCACGCGCTCTGTAGCAAGGCACAACAATCGCAATACGCGCGAGGCTAATCGTGGGTAATACAGCGGTCAACGCGACATCACGCGTCATGCTTGCGTGGCGACCAGCACGCCAATAATTATTAACGCACCGCCAATAAAAGTTTTTATTGACACTGGCTCTTGCAGGAAAAAATGCGCTAAAAGCGGAACAATCAAAAACGCTAGCGCAAACATGGGATAGGCGACACTCAAGGAGGTATG
>JANXWW010000105.1 GCA_025350945.1 Burkholderiales bacterium | reverse complement strand
AATCAATCAAACTTTTACATTCAATCAACGCTAAACCAAAATTATCTTCCCACTCTCAAAGTATCAACAGGTAAAAATTTACCTATCAATGTTTACTTCTTCAAGCAGGTACTTCATTATTTCGAGCTCAATCCTTGAATCCGCCAATGTGATCATGCGCTTGGCTTGCGCCAAACCCACAACCACCGCGTCTCCAAGGCACCCTAGTAAACAGTACCCACCTTAATCGGTTGTCTTATTTTTAAAGAACGTTTCGAATTGGTTCTTCACACTCAGCAAACTGATTTGCGTTGCGTTTCGAAGGATTGCTATTATGCCGCGCTGCACAATCCTGGTCAACCCTTTTTGTGGAATTATTTCAAAATAATCACAAATAAGTTTTTCTCTAACTTCTCTAACTCAGCGTGACGCGGGCAAATCTTCTTTTCCCAACCTGGGCAACGACAGTAACGCCCTTGGCAATCACGAGTGTCTTGTCATATACCTTCTCGCCATCCAGCTTGACGCCACCCTGTTCAATCATACGAAACGCTTCCGCTGTGCTGGGTGTGAGGCCCGCTTGTTTCATCAATTGACCGATACCTAAACTTGTCCCAACAACGGATAGCGTAATTTCTTCCATTTCATCAGGAATACCGCCGCGACTCCGCAATTCAAAATCCGCTAGCGCCTGCTCTGCGTCACTTTTGGAATGAAAGCGAGTGACAATTTCTTGTGCAAATGTCACTTTGATGTCGCGCGGATTTCGTCCGGCCGCAACTTCCCGCCTCCAACCAGCCATGATCTCGGGCGCTTGAAACGACAGCATCGGAATATATTTCCACATTAAATCATCCGACACCGACATCAATTTGCCAAACATATCGTTAGGAGCGTCGGTAATGCCGATGTAATTACCCTTGGATTTCGACATTTTTTCAACGCCGTCCAAGCCTTCCAACAGCGGCATAGTGAGTATGCACTGCGGCTCCTGACCGTATTGCTTCTGAAGTTCTCGGCCAACCAGCAAATTAAATTTTTGATCCGTACCACCTAACTCCAAATCCGATTTCAACGCAACCGAGTCATAGCCTTGCATAAGAGGATATAAAAACTCATGCACCAAGATCGGTACACCTCCTTGATAGCGCTTCGTAAAGTCATCGCGCTCCAGCATCCTCGCCACTGTCCAGCGCGAGGCGAGTTGAATCATGCCGCGTGCGCCAAGCGGATCGCACCATTCCGAGTTGTAGCGAATTTCTGTTTTTTCCGCATCAAGCACTAAACTTGCTTGAGCGAAGTAGGTCTTAGCATTGACTTCGATTTGCTCTTTGGTCAACGGTGGACGGGTTGCATTGCGTCCGCTGGGGTCGCCAATTGCGGAAGTGAAGTCACCAATGAGGAAAATAACTTGGTGGCCTAAATCTTGCAATTCCCGCATCTTATTCAACACAACGGTATGCCCCAAATGCAAATCTGGCGCAGTCGGATCCAGACCGAGCTTGATACGCAGCTTTCTCCCTGTTTCAAGTTTTTTTCGCAACTCGGATTCAACAATTAGCTCATCCACGCCGCGCTTAATAATAGCCAGTGCGGCATCCACATCAACAGCTTGATTCATGTTCAATTCCTGAAAATTCATAATTTACGGGATGACAGAAGTGTCATATCTCTGTTACTGTTCAATGTCATGGCGCATTCTTTGGTCAATAAAACGACCAAAATATTAAATTCATATGAAATTCGCACGATTTAAAATGGTAGCTGAAAAGCTGACCAAAAGCGCGTGGCAGTCGGCGCCAAAGCGCGGTTTGATCGCAGTCGTCATCCTGTTAGCACTTCCCGTTTTTGGTTTATTGACCGCTTTTGGCGTATCAACCGACACCCAATTAGAGAATGTACCGCGCAGCGAAGTCGTGCAGGTGTTGGCCATTCCGGCGTTTGAAACTGAAGAAACCGATGATGAAGAATTCCACGCCAGCGAACGCATTTTGCGCGGCGATACAGTGGCCACGCTTTTGCAACGCCTGAACGTTAACGATGCGGAAGCATTCAAATTTTTGCGCACCGAGCCTGCGGCCAAAAACATTTTTCAGCTTCGTCCCGGCCGTAATCTTCAAGCTATCACGGACGCAGATGGCGAATTACAAAAATTACGCTACCTGCACAGCCCCGACCAATTTTTAGAGATTGTGCGTCAAGAAAATAGCTTTACCGCCCAAGAATTGGTACTTGAACCGGTTCGCCAAACCGCGCAACGCTCCGGCGTCATCAAATCCTCGCTCTACGGTGCCACTGACGAAGCGGGCATTCCTGACGCCATCGCTAATCAAATTGCGCGCGTGTTTTCAACCGACATTGATTTTCACGTTGATTTACGCAAGGGCGATAGTTTTTCGGTAATCTATGAAATGCTTTATTTCGAGGGCGAATATATGCGGCCCGGTCGCGTACTGTCTGCCGAATTTATTAACAATGGCAAAAAATTCGAAGCGTTTTTGTTTACTGATGCCAGTGGAGCCGAATCCTATTTCACCGCGACAGGTACCAATCGCGCAAAGTCTTTTCTGCGCTCACCGCTGGAATTTTCGCGCGTGTCATCAGGCTTCGGTGGTCGCATGCATCCGATCATGAAGAACTGGCGCGCGCATACCGGCGTCGATTTCGCGGCACCGCGCGGCACGCCGGTGTGGGCGACTGCAGATGGCACCGTGGATTTCGTCGGCGTCAAGGGTGGCTACGGCAATGTGGTCGAAGTCCGCCACAGCAATAGTGTTTCCACGCTCTACGCGCATCTGTCCGCATTCGCGCAAGGCGTGCGCGCAGGCACCCGCGTGAGCCAGGGCCAGACACTCGCCTTCGTCGGCGCAACCGGCTGGGCAACCGGACCACATCTGCATTACGAATTCAAAATCGCGAATGTGCATCAAGATCCTATGAAAGTCGCGCTGCCGAAAGCTGATCCGATCCTGCCGCAATATCGCGCCGCATTTTTGGAAAGCGCACAAACGCAGCTATCCCAATTAGCACTCGTACGCGACGCCAATTTCGGCAGATTTGAATAACCAATAGCGTTCTAAAAACGCTGCACTTGGATGCGTCAATGAGCCATCTCAACCTTGACCTCATCCGCGCTGAATTCCCTGCGCTCAATAACGATTGCATCTACCTCGATAACGCCGGCGGCTCGCAAGTTTTAAAACGCGTCGCTAATCGAATTCACGATTATTTGCTGACCACCAGCGTACAGCTCGGTGCGAGCTACGCGCAATCGCAAGCCGCATCCGAAAAAGTATTATCTGCGCGCCGTTCCATCGCCGAGCTCATCAACGCATATCACGATGAAGAAGTCGTTATGGGTGGCTCCACCACCGGCCTCATGTTTTTGCTTACGCAAGCGATTCTGCCCAGCATTCACGAGGGCGATGAAATCATCGTCACTGACAGCGATCACGAAGCCAATATCGGCGGCTGGATGCGGCTTAAAAATGCAGGCGCGGTCATCAAAATCTGGCCCGTGAATCATGATTCGCTTGCCCTCGAACTTGCTGATCTTGATCGCCTGTTATCGTCGCGGACCAGATGGGTCGCCATGACGCACGCATCGAACGTGCTTGGCACGGTGAATCCGGTTGCCGATGTTGCCACCCGCGCGCATGCAATCGGCGCGCGACTGTGCGTGGATGCAGTTGCGTATGCGCCACATCGGCTGGTGGATGTGCAGGCGAGTGGCGCTGATATTTATGTGTTCAGTTTTTACAAAGTATTCGGCCCACACTACGCCGTGCTGTGGGGCAAACGCGAATTATTGCTGGCGCTGCCATCGCTTAATCATCATTTTATCGGCCCGGAAGTTTTGCCATACAAACTGCAGCCAGGCAATGTGAATTTCGAATTGTCATACGGCTGCGTGGGCATTGCCAAATATTTAATTGACGTTGGCAGTGAGCTAGGCGCAGCTGGAAATAATCGCCAACGCATGCAAACCGCGTTCTATCATTTTGCGCAGCATGAGGATAAGCTCGCCGAAAAATTGCTTAATTATTTGCACAGCAAAAAACAGGTTCGCATCATTGGGCACGACCATGTCAGCAATAATAATCGCATGCCCACTGTCAGCTTTGTGGTTGCTGGAAAATCTTCCGAAACTATCGTTCAGCATATGGATAAATTCAACATCGGCATTCGCTTTGGCGACTTTTACGCCAGGCGATTAATTAAAACGTTGGCGCTGCAGTCATATGGCGGTGTAGTGCGGATATCAATCGCGCACTACAACACCGTCGCCGAAATTGATCGTCTAATTCAGCATTTGGATGACGCTCTAAATTAAGGGATGATGTCTAACACTGGCGCGCATTTTCAAGCAATATCGCTCCAAAAGCCTCGCCAGCATTAGAGTTTTGCTTTTTTCTAGGCCGCTTTACTGTTCCCTGCGCCATGCGCCCTCAATGCGGCCCGCACACCCGAACCATACGCAGGATCAGCCTTATCAAAATGCCCCAACTGGCGTTCGCGAATTTCATCGCTCACGTGGCTTAACGGGCCAGCCAAATTGTTGAATAAATTTTGCCTTTCAGCCGGTGGCAGAATGCGAAACAAATTTCCTGCCTGCGTGAAATCATCCTCTACTCCGCGACCATCATAGCGACCGGTATTGCCGCTTAGCGCCCAGCCTGGATCACCAAAACCCAAGCCAACTGATTTTGTTCCCGCCGCTTCCACCGTCGCGTAATTCTGCGCGGCTCCACCATTCGCGATTGCCATCATGCCATCACGCTGCTGATTGTGAAACGGGCAGCGTGGCGCATTCACAGGCAAATGTTGGTGATTGGTGCCGACGCGATAAAGCTGTGCATCGTGGTAACCAAACAATCGACCCTGCAACATTTTGTCCGGCGAATAACCCATGCCCGGCACCACGTTTGCGGGTGAAAACGCGACCTGCTCCACTTCGGCGTGATAATTTTCCGGATTACGATTCAACTCTAGAACGCCGACTGGAATGCGCGGAAAATCGGTGTGCGGCCAGACTTTGGTGAGATCAAACGGATTCCAGCCGGTGCGTGCCTCCCATGCGGCAAGTTCTGCATCAGTGGCGATTTGAATACGCACTTCCCATTTCGGAAAATCGCCTTTCGCAATGGACGAAAATAAATCACGCTGCGCGTAATCTGGATCTTCACCAGCCAATCTCACCGCATCTGCCGCACTCAAATTTTTGATGCCTTGTTGCGTGCGCAAATGCCATTTCACCCAATGACGCTCACCGTTTGTGTTGATGAGACTAAACGTGTGGCTGCCAAAACCATCCATGTGGCGATAGCCGTCCGGCGTGCCACGATCCGAAAACAACATCGTCACTTGATGCAAACTCTCCGGCGCTTTCGACCAGAAATCAAACATCATGGTGGGTGATTTCAGATTGGTTTGTGGATCGCGCTTTTGGGTGTGAACGAAGTCAGGAAATTTGACCGGGTCCTTGATAAAAAACATTGGCGTGTTATTACCAACCAAATCCCAGTTACCTTCTTCAGTATAAAACCGGATCGCAAAGCCACGCGGATCGCGCTCGGTATCAGCACTGCCGCGCTCGCCACCGACGGTGGAGAAACGCACAAAGGTTTCAGTTTTTTTACCAATGGCACCAAGCAATTTCGCTTTAGTGAATGTTGAAATATCGTGGGTTACGGTGAACGTGCCATAGGCGCCCGAACCCTTCGCATGGACGACGCGCTCAGGAATACGCTCGCGGTTGAAGTGCTGCAATTTTTCGATCAGCGCAAAATCTGCCAACAGCAATGGCCCACGCGCACCGGCGGAAATCGAATTCTGGTTGTCAGGGACGGGAATGCCGGAGGCGGTGGTCAACGTAGGCAACGTGCTCATGTGAATATCCTTTCAGGAACGTGTGGTTTGTTGAAACTTTCGTTACGAAACTACAGCCACCAGATTACGGAATTTTGCTCTATTTGGAAAATTGATTGTTTCGATGTGATGGATAGATTAAATCTATCGATTAAAAAACATCGACTAACGCGCGACGAAGATAATCGGCCCGTGATCGCTGTTGGTGAGATCGATGCTAATACCATATAACGCAGTCAGCGAATCTGCGCTCAGCAGCGTTTGCGTGGCATCAATTTGTACCTGCCCATCGCGCGTAATCGTCAGTGTGCGATCTGCAATGCGCAACGCATGATCCGGATGATGGGTCGTAAAGATCACTGACACACCGCGCGCTTTTAATTTTGCGATTTCATCCAGTATCAAAAACTGATTACCAAAATCAAGGCTCGCGGTGGGTTCATCCATCAATAAAATTTTTGCCTCCGATGCGAGTGCGCGCGCGATCATCGTAAGCTGTCGCTCGCCGCCTGAAAGTTCGATAAATTCGCGCTCGGCAAAATCGCCGATATTTAATTCCGCCAACGCGTTCGCAGCAACGGCGCGATCTTTTGCACCCGGCGATGCGTACCACGCCAGATGCGCTGCACGTGCCATCAGCACGACTTCGATCACGCTAAAATTGGCAAAACTGGCGGACACTTGCGGCACATAGGCGACCATGCGTGCGATGGCGCTGGGCGTGAACTCAGAGATCGCGCGTCCATTAAGCAGCGCAGCGCCTTGCAAAGCGGGCGTGAGGCCTAGCAGCGTGCGAAATAGTGTGGTTTTGCCGCTGCCGTTGGGGCCCAAAATCGCGATCACTTCGCCATCATTCAGCGTGAACGAAATATTCGATGCGAGCACACGATCAACATAGCCAATGCGCAAATTTTGTGCACTGAGCATTATTTGCCCCGCCGTTTAAAGGTCACTGCCATCAGCCAGATAAACGCGGGCGCACCGATCAGCGCGGTGAGCACACCCGGGGGAATTTCTGTTTGCGCGATACTGCGTCCGAGCGTATCAACTGCCAACATAAACGTGCCGCCGATCAACATGGACAGGGGCAGCAAGCGCGAAAATTCGGCACCCACCGTAAGCCGCACTGCATGCGGAATCACCAGCCCCACCCAGCCGATAATGCCGCAAATGGCGACCGACGCGGCTGTCATCAACGTAGCTGCGGCAATTACAATCAAACGCATGCGCACCACATTAAGCCCGAGCGCTTTTGCCTCATCATCCGGCAGGGCCAAAATATTAATGCGCCAGCGCAGCAGAAACAGCGGGATGGCGGCAGCGATGATGATGATGAAGGCGACAAAAATATCGCGTTGCGTCACGCTCGCAAAACTGCCGAGCAGCCAATAAGTGATAGCAGGAAGTTGATTAAATGGATCGGCCAAATATTTCAACAACGCCACGCAAGAGCCCAGCAAGGAGCCAATCACCACGCCGGTAAGCACGAGCGTGAGAACAGGATCATGCCCGCGAATTTTATTACCCACCGCAAAAATAATTGCGACGGCGAGAAGTCCACCGGCAAATGCAAAACCCTGAATCGCGATCAGCGGCAACGATAAAAAAATCCCCGCGACGGCGCCCAGCGCAGCGCCGCTTGAAACACCGAGAATATCGGGCGATACCAGCGGATTGCGAAACAGATTTTGAAAAGTTGCACCAGCAGCAGCAAGGGCCGCGCCGACCATAAACGCAGCTGCGATGCGCGGGCCGCGAATATCGAAGAGTACGATATCGGCGTTGGGGGCGGCGTGGCTAATTGTTCCGGATAGTTTTGACCAGATGAGTGAGCCTATGTCAGCTATTGAAATGGGGAACTGGCCAACTGCAAAGGCGAGTGGGATCATGATGAAGGCAGCGATAACTGCGATCATAAAAATGATTTTGCTGCGGGCGTGGGTTTTCAATTTTTCAGGCTAAATAAATTCAGGCATTCCATACTACCTTTCCCAACTCACTCACATCGTAACCCGACAACTCGCGAGCAAATTGGCGGAAGGTGGGCGTACACGTGAAGGCGAGCAGTGCCTGCATCGGCGCTTCGAAATACGCACGGCGACTGACGACAAGATCAAGCTCCTCCGTGGCAAGTGGTACAAAATCAAGATGAAATTGCCGCGCGACGGCACGTATCGCCAGGCCTGCATCGGCCTTGCCATCGAGAATGGCGGAAGCAATATCGCTCTCGCTCAAGGCGGCAAATTTAACAACATTCAAATCAGTTAATTTCATTCGTGCCTGACCCAATAATTCCAGCAGCAAAAGATAACTGCCCGCATGTGGCTGACGGGGAATGATGCGGGCTTTTTTCTTCTGCAAATCCTGTAACGATTTAATCATGAGTGGGTTGGCACTCGCGACGACCAAACCTTGTTCGCGCCTCGCCCATTTCACGAGCACCACATCAAGATGACCGAGCCGCTCACTGGCCACGCTCATATTGCGATCCGAGCCCTTGGTCGGCGGCAAATGAATCGCGGCCGCAGATGCCTCGCCCGACAATATGCGATCAATACCATCAAGGCTGCCATAGGTCAGCGCGGCCAGCCCGCAGCGCGATTCACGCACCGCCCAGTCGAGCAGCGGATCGTGACTGCCCGCAATCACGGGAGCCGAACGCGTAACGCTGCGCATCGGTGCACCACCCATATTGCGGCCAACCCAATCGTCAATCTGCGCACGTGGAAATAACAATTTTCCGGACACTCGCGAGTGCGGAATTTCGTTACGGCTGACGAGATCGTAAATTTTTCGCTCTTTCAAGCGCAAATATTCGGCGATTTCTTTGGTGCTCATCAGTTGACGCATGGTTGCATTTTACTGCATTCATTAGCATAAATTCCGGTTTTGGGAATGATTGAAGTGCCACGCCTATACTCGCGCCATGGCAGAAATTTCGCAGGGATTCACGACCGCAGCAACACTCATCGGTACCGCCAATACAGAATTGCTATCGATTGTTTGGCTGAGTCTAAAGGTCAGCGGCATCGCCGTGATGATCGCGTCCTTGCTCGCACTGCCATTCGGCGCGTGGCTGGCACTAGTGCGTTTTCCAGGTCGACAATCGTTGATCGCCATTCTCAACGGCATGATGGGTCTGCCGCCCGTTGTCGTTGGTTTGCTGGTGTATCTGGCACTGTCGCGCGCAGGGCCGCTGGGCTCACTGGGCTTACTCTTCACACCTGCAGCGATGGTGGCCGCACAGACCTTGCTGATTTTTCCGATCATTACGGCGCTGACGCGGCAGGTGATTGAAGATGCGTGGATCGAATATCGCGAACAACTCATCTCACTTAATGCCAGCCGCGGTCAATCGATGATGGCTTTGCTTTGGGATATGCGCTTTACTCTGCTGACCGCAGTGCTAGCGGGATTTGGCCGCGCGATAGCTGAGGTGGGTGCAGTGATGATTGTCGGCGGCAATATCGATGGCATTACGCGCGTGATGACCACCGCGATTTCGCTCGAAACCAGCAAGGGCGATCTGGCGTTGGCGCTGGCGCTGGGCATCGTTTTAATCGGCATCGTGGTGATCGTCAACGCGATTGCACAGATTGTCAAAACAACAGCCATGAAGCATCATGGTTGAGTCGATATTGCCATTGTCAGTGCGGTCGCTGTCGTACTCGGTGGGTGCGGTGGAAGTCATTCGCGACGCGTCATTCGCGATTGAGCGCGGTTCACGCAATATCGTGCTGGGTGCCAATGGCGCGGGCAAAAGCGTGCTGTTACGCTTGCTGCATGGCCTGTTATTGCCGTCAGGCGGACAGATTAAATGGGCGCGCGCAGATGCGAAATTCAAACAAGCAATGGTGTTTCAGCGCCCGGTAATGTTGCGTCGCACGGCGCGTGAAAATATTGAATTCGCGTTGCAAGTAGCGGGACGAGAGAAAAATATTTCGCATGCCGCCCGTGCAGCACTTGAAAGCGTTGGCCTCACACATCTGGCAGACCGACCCGCACGGCTGTGCTCGGGCGGCGAGCAGCAGCGCATCGCTCTCGCACGCGCATGGGCGTTGGTACCGGAAGTTTTATTTCTCGACGAACCTACCGCCAGTCTCGACCCCACCGCGACCAAGGCGATTGAAGAAATCATTGCCGCCATCAACAATACCGGCACCACTATCATCATGACCACGCACGATATTGGTCAGGCGAAGCGGATTGCCCATCGTGTGTTGTTTTTGCATCGCGGGCGGCTGATGGAAGACGCATTGGCCGGGCATTTTTTTACAGAACCACAATCGCCGGAAGCCGCAGCATTTATCAAAGGAGAACTTTTATGGTGAAGGTTTTAATCCGCAGTTTGTTTATGATCGCTGCACTCATGTCAGCGCCTGCATTCGCCCAGGAAAAATTTATCGTGGTCGCATCCACCACCTCAACTGAAGATTCGGGCTTGTTCAAATATTTGTTACCGCTGTTCAAAGCAAAAACCGGCATTGATGTGCGCGTCGTTGCACAAGGCACCGGACAAGCGCTTGCAACCGCACGTAAAGGCGACGCCGATGTGGTTTTTGTGCACGACAAAGTCGCTGAGACAAAATTTATGGAGGAAGGCTTTGGCGTGGATCGCCGTGAGGTGATGTACAACGATTTTATTATCGTTGGCGCAAAGACCGATACCGCAAAAATCAACGGCAGCAAAGACGTGATCGAGTCATTAAAAAAAATCGCGACCAGCCAATCACCATTCGCCTCGCGCGGCGACAAGAGCGGCACCCACGCTGCCGAATTGCGCTATTGGAAACAGGCTGAGATTGATCCACAAACGGGCAAAGGCACCTGGTATCGCGAGACTGGTTCCGGCATGGGGCCGACACTGAACACAGCAAGTGCGATGGGCGCCTATGCGTTCACGGATCGCGGCACGTGGCTGAATTTTAAAAACCGTGGGGATCTCGGCATCGTGGTGGAAGGCGATACGAAGCTCAATAATCAATACGGCATCATGCTGGTAAATCCCGCTAAACACGCGCATGTAAAAAAAGAAATGGGTCTGGCGTTTATTGATTGGGTGACGTCGGCCGAGGGGCAGTTAGCGATTGCTGCCTACAAAATTGAGGGGCAACAGTTATTTTTTCCGAATCGCTCAAGGCTCGTAAATGCAAAATAGTTTTTAAATTATGCACGCAACCGAGCGCGCGGGAGGTGCCAAAATCATGAGCGGTAAGCGCTGGGGAAAGAGCGCATGGCTACGTTAAAATAATATATGGTTTTAGAATTTTTCTTTTCTCAATTTCGTCACGCATCTGTTGTTGCTGCCATTACCGCTGCTGGCTTGGTGCCTGGATTAGCAATTGCGAATTCGCTGCCTACGCCGCCAACAAGCGGCACGGCCACAGAAAAAGCGGCGGTGAGTCCTGCGCTAGCTGCTGCCGTGCCCGAAGCCGACCTGCGTAGCTGGTGTGATCCAGTGACCCGTGTGCTGCCCACCATCAAACTAAAACCTTGCCTGCGCGCGGGGCTTGTGCCCTCGGGTGCCAAATCGGTGAAGGGTTTGCCCATCATGGCGCGTGAGGTTGTGGCGCACGGCATTAGCGGTGCCCAGAGCCCCGCACGAGTACTGGTGATTGGCGGGATTCATGGTGATGAGCTTACTTCGTCAGCCGTGGTATTTCGCTGGCTCGAATGGATCGATCAGGCTGAGGCGAAACCGTATCAGTGGCAGATAGTGCCGGTATTAAATCCGGATGGATTGTTAGCCAAACCCGCCACGCGCGTGAACGCGAATGGTGTCGATTTGAATCGCAATTTTCCAACGCCAAATTGGGAAAAAGAGGCACCAAAATATTGGACGGTAAAGACCGCCAACGACCCGCGCCGCTTCCCTGGCAAAGCCCCGATCTCGGAGCCGGAATCGCGCTGGCTGCATAACGAAATCAAGCGCTTCAAACCTGATGTGATTATTTCCATTCACGCGCCGTTTGGCGTGCTCGATTTTGATGGCCCGGTTGATCCGCCGCACAAACTGGGCGCGCTGATTTTGATGCCGGTCGGCGTTTATCCTGGCTCACTGGGTAACTATGGCGGCGTGCACAAAGGCGTGCCAGTGGTGACTATTGAACTGCCGCACGCGCTCGATATGCCCAGCGAGGCCGAACTCAAAAGCATTTGGCGCGATATGCTGGTGTGGATTGAAAGCAATGTGGCACAGAAAAAAACGGCGGACTTAGAGCGGGTTGTGTCGGGTGTGCGATAGTAAGAATCTCTGCGTTCGTTATAGCGGCATTAGCGGTTATCAGCATGTTTGAGCAAACACACAAATGAGCATCAACAATCGCATTGACGCGCAAAAGCGTGCCGACGATATTCATATTTTCAGCGATGAATTGCAGCGCCTCGAACGTGATGGCGTGCTGCAACTGGATCAAACGCAGCGCTTGGCGGTAACAACACACCATCAAACGCTGCTCGCCTCATTCGCGCAATCTTTCGATATTGACCGTGATTCCCAGGCAAAGCAGCTATCGCTGGGAATGCGCATTACCTCGTTCTTGGGCGCAGCGGCACTGGCGGTGAGTGTGTTTTTTTTGTTTTATCAATTCTGGGGCTGGTTTTCGACGCTGGTTCAAGTTGCTACATTGATCGCGGCGGCGCTGGCCACATTTTTGACCACGCTATGGATTCAGCAAAAGGATAGCAGTGGCTATTTTGCCAAGCTGGCCGCGCTCGTGGCGTTTGCGTGCTTTGTACTCAATATCGTCATGCTGGGACAAATTTTTAACATTACACCGTCGGATAAAGCGCTGCTGCCGTGGGCGGCGTTTGCGCTACTGCTCGCGTATGCGCTTGATTTGCGCTTGCTGCTGGTGGCGGGTCTGCTTTGCGTAATCGCATTTGTTGCCGCTCGCGTGGGAACATGGAGCGGCATGTATTGGCTTGATTTTGGCGAGCGCCCTGAAAATTTTTTTCCCGCTGCGATTGCTTTGTTTTTCGTGCCTCGATTTATTGACCATCGACGCTTCGCTGGTTTTGCATCACCGTATCGCATCATCGCGTTACTCGCCTTGTTTTTGCCGATGCTGGTGCTGGCAAATTGGGGCGCGGGCAGCTATCTTCCGCTACATTCCAAAACTATCGAGGTTCTCTACCAGATATTGGGTTTCGCCGGCACGGCACTGGCGATTTGGCTCGGCATTCGTCTGCATTTCGCAGAAGTCGTCAATGTCAGCGTGACCCTGTTTGTTATTTTTTTATTCACCAAAATGTTTGACTGGTGGTGGACGCTGATGCCGAAATACTTATTCTTTTTGGTGCTCGGCCTAACTGCGCTACTACTACTGTTTGTGTTTCGACGACTGCGGACGGCGAGTATTGTGCAGACTGAAACAAGCAAGGATATTGCATCATGATGTGGAATAGAAAACGTACTGTGATCGCTGGTGTAGCACTGATTATGGGCGTTAATATATTTGCGCTGGCGGGTGTTTTTTTTAATCGTAGCGGCACGGCCGAGAGCACACTTAAACTCAGCGAACGTGAACTCACCCCGCCAAGGTGGCGCGACAACAAGGAGGATAGCGGGCTATCGCTTAAAATTTCGTGGCGCGTGCTACCGCCCGAACCCATCGCAAAAACTGCGCCCGATAAAAACGCAGACGATTACACGCTTTACCCTTCGTATAGCGGTGAGTCGGACTGGCTGAATGAATCGAAAATGATTGCACTCGGTTTTGATCCGAGCTCGGCAAATAGCCGACTTGATGAACGATCTAGCGCGACCAATCAGAAAACACGCGACGTCATGCTGGTGTTACAGCTTAATGGCTCAGCCTATGAAACCGCGCTCAAACGCGCGATCAAATACAACAGTGGCAGCAAAGAGAACGTCAAAATGATGATAAACGAACGCGATAAAAATAGTCGTCTGTTCGTCATTGACGCTGGCTTGAATGCCACCACTCTACGCACTGCGTATCCTGACCGCAGCCAATACGCGATTGTGCGCGGGCAAATCCGCCCCTCCTGGAACGCAGATAATAAGAAAAAACTCGCTGGCGTTGTGAGCAAATTAAACGTCGATACATTGCATGTGCCGCTGAAGCTGCGGCATACATTTGATGGCGCCTCGCTCATATTGGACGAGGCACCCGCCGCCAAGCTGGTGCGCTATGAAGCTGACGTCGCGTTTGGTCAACGGCTAGAGCCGTGGATAACGGCGGCGACGCGAAAGTAAACATAATTTATTCGCATCAGCAAGCCACTCATCTAACGGCAATAACGCACAGTTATAAAAAAGCGGCCAGTGAATTTCACCAGCCGCTTTTGAAAAACCAAAAAAAACTTAAGGTGCCAGGAACGGCTGCAACAAATTAAATTTCAAATCCATGCGCGAATAAATATCGGGCGATGATTGCGCGTTACAGAATGAACTTCCGCCCAGCAAGCCGCCGCGCAATTGATATTTGCCGCTGGTGGTGGATTTAGTAAAGATTGCCGATCCGGACGAGCCGCCCTCGGTCACACCGGAACTCCACACAACTTGATAATAGGTGCCAGTTTTTCCATCAAACCCAGGTGCGTTGTTGTTGGTCATGGTGCCAAGCGAAATTTTCTTGATGTCACCTGCGGGATGGTGAATACCGACAATGCTGGTGTTGTTGGCAACAGTGCCTGCATCCCAGCCAGCGAATAATGCGCCGCTCGGAGGAGGCTGCTTCATTTCCATCAGGGTAATGTCGGAATTAAAATCGGTCACGCGTAGGAATGCGCCACCGGCCAGCGTCGTGGATGGGCCGGAAGTGGTGCCGCCGCAAGTGGTGGATTGATAATTCCAGAATGTTTGCAGCGTATTCGCCACTGCGCTGGTGCTGATGCAGTGGTTGGCCGAATAAATATAGGGGCGCGTGGTGGTGGTGTCGGTGTCGTTCAGCAGCGTACCGGTACACAGGAATGAACTGCCGCTTTTCGTGAATACCAAACGCATCACCGCAGCAGCGACCGCTTTGGCGGCGGTGTCAGATGAACAGGCAATATTGACTTCGCAGCTTTGCGATCCGGCTTTGGTGATGGCCTTGAACAAATCATTGTCGTTCTGTGCAGGATTGGCAAATAAATGCGAGGCACCAAATACTTCCAGTTCAAGTGCACTGCGATCACGCAGCGACTTCAACTGGATCTCGACGCTAATAGTGTCGCCCAGCACAATCGGCGACCAGTATTCGCCATCCTCGGCGGAGGCAATATCGGCACCCGGTACGGCAAAGACGCGACTATTTTCGGCATTACCCACAAAGCGAAGCATTGCACCACGCGGAACATGGCCCACACTAAAACCAAGCCGGATCGCCTTGGCTTCGGCTGAGGTGACATCAAAACGCGCAACAGCACCACCCAGACCATCAGGCAGCCACGTCAACGCGCCCGGCGCCAGCCCACGTGATGCGGATTCACTCATGAATGCGGGCAAACCGATCTGTTGCGCGCGCTCCTGCGACTGGGGTTGTGTTTCCCGCTCGGCACCCGCTGCGAAACCACGCTTTTCGTTGCGGGCATTGTCAATTTTCGCTTGCTTCACATCGTCGACCGAAGGGGCGATCATATTGACGCGAGTGACAAGATGGGCTGGCGTAAAACCGACAAATCGCTCAGCCGGTAGCGCACTCTTGTCAATCGGCGCGTAATAAACCTCGCTCTCTGTTGACATAACAGAGGAGGTAACTGCGTTTTCAGGATTGTCTCGTCGTGCAGCAAAACCGTCATGTTCAGTAGCAGCGGCAGACAAGGACAGAATAGCAAATGGAATGGCTGTAATCAGCTTACGCATGGCGAGGGTATTCCTTCGTGCTTGATTAATCGAGTGTCAGTGGAAACCACGGATTGCGATACCACGTACTGACATTACCGCAAATTTATCACGATCATCACAAGTTGCCATTTGACGACATGTGTTTGATCGCATCTAGCATTCACAAACGATTAAAGTTTTTTTGCTCGTTTTAATGGGGAACCCTGTAGGGAACTTCTAAAACCCCAAGACTCTTAAGCGAGATATTTTGGGCAGACGATTGTGCGGGTTTGTGTGCGGGCTTGTGTGCGGGCTTGTGTGCGGGTGTGTGCGCGGGTGCGTGTATACATCCTGAGACGCTGGCTGGTGCTGGACAGGAAAGGTGCGTCCTGTGCTGAGAGCGACGCGACATTGGGCTAAAAGACCGGCAGATATCGGGCGATGCGCCCGGAAACAAGAGAAGCAACGACAAAAAATGACCTACCAACTGAACACTGAAACGCGCAATCGCGAACAACAAAAAAATCAAACTTGCATCAGTTCGGTTGCAGCGCGAGTGTGTCGAGAAGTGCCTTATAGTAAAAACCCCAGTATCGGCGGTGCTTTCCAAGCATTTATGCTCTAAATTCCGCGCCAGCGCTAGGGTTTGAATTTGAAATTAGCGAAAAACAAAAAACGCCGAACAAAAAAATTTGTTCGGCGTTTCTTTACAGTTCCTAACTTGAGGCCGCCACGCGGCGTCAAGCTGAATCTATATTAAGCAGCGGCGGCGACAGCGGCAGGGGCTTTTGCACCAATGGCTTTAATCGCAGCGTGCAAGCGGCTCTTATGACGAGCAGCTTTATTTTTGTGGATAATTTTTTTGTCTGCGATTGAATCAATGGTGGAAACGGATGATTTGAATACCGCTTCAGCGGCAGTTTGATCGCCCTTGGCGATGGCGGCCGTCACTTTTTTGATCGCGGTGCGGAGCTCAGAACGCTGCGCTTGATTGTGCGAGCGGGCTTTAACTGCTTGGCGTGCACGTTTTACAGCTTGCTTGGTATTTGCCATGATTTATCCAGATTTATGTCTATATTGAAGCGTAAATGCGCGCGAAAAAGCGGCGAAGCCTTGTATTATAGCGCCTCCTCAATAAAAAGCAAACCGTCTGTTTTGATTGGTTTTTCTAGCGCAATTTGCCTTAAAAATTGCTCAAAACCGCGCGATGCAGGCTTTAGCCATTCATGAATCTATTCCGGGCAGCGCTTTCCATCTCGGCGATGACATTTTTGTCGCGCATTACCGGGCTCGCGCGCGAGATTATCGGTTTTAATTTATTTGGTGCCGGTGCCGCGATGGATGCGTTTCAGGTTGCCTGGCGCATTCCGAATCTGTTGCGCCGATTATTTGCGGAGGGCGCATTCAGTCAGGCATTTGTGCCAGTATTTGCCGAATACAAAAACAAGCATGGCATCGTCGAAACCAAGCGGCTGGCCGATCATGTCGCGAGTCTGTTAGTGCTGGTGCTATTTGTGGTGACAGTGATCGGCGTCATCGCCGCACCCATTTTGGTCTATGCAACGGCATCCGGCTTTAGCGCAAAACCTGACAAATTCGCGCTCGCGGTTGACTTGGTTCGCATCACCTTTCCGTACATCTTTTTTATTTCCCTAGTCGCGTTAGCCGCCGGTATTCTCAATAGTTTTTCGAAATTCAAAACACCCGCGTTCACGCCGGTGCTACTAAATCTTTGCGTGATCGCGGCCGCGATCTGGCTGGCCCCGCGCGTGAATCCGCCGATCTTAGCGCTTGCCATCGGTGCCACGGTTGGTGGCGTGGTGCAGCTCGCGTTTCAAATTCCGGCGTTAAAAAGCATTGGCATGCTGCCGCGATTTTCCATCAACGCGTGGAAATTTCGCCATGATGAAGGTGTTGCGCGCATTCTGAAATTAATGGGCCCGGCGATTCTCGGTGTCTCAGTTGCGCAGATTTCGCTGCTCGTCAACACGCAGATCGCCTCGTTTTTGCAAACCGGTTCGGTCTCCTGGCTCACGGCCGCAGATCGTTTGATGGAATTTCCCTCCGCCTTGCTCGGTGTGGCGTTGGGCACCGTGCTTTTGCCTTCGCTCGTGAAATCGCATGCCGAGGGCAATCCCGCAGAATTTTCACGCCTGCTCGATTGGGGACTGCGATTGACGTTGATGTTGACTTTGCCCGCCGCACTTGGCCTGGTAATGCTTGCCACGCCATTGCTCGCCACGTTGCTGCATCGCGGCGCTTTTACCGCAGCTGATGTGCTTGCCTCGCGGGCGGCGTTGGTAGCGTATTCGGTCGGACTCACGGGCATTATTCTCATCAAGGTGCTGGCGCCCGCGTACTATGCGCGGCAGAATATTAAAACGCCGGTGAAAATCGCGGTCGTCACGCTCATCGTCACGCAGCTTTTGAATCTCGCATTCGTGCCC
>JANXWW010000242.1 GCA_025350945.1 Burkholderiales bacterium | reverse complement strand
ACCGCACTGCTCAAACAAATCAAAAACGACGTGCGCAATCAGGCGCTCTCGTTTGATCTCGAACGAAGTGAATATGAGAAGCAGGCGCTGAATGCGCGTTTGCGATTGCTGCAGGCGCAGGTTGAGCCACACTTTTTGTTCAACACGCTGGCGAACGTGCGCGAGCTTGTCACCACCGGCTCGCCCATGGCATCCACGGTGCTCGATAGTTTGATCGCCTATCTTCGCGCCGCTGTGCCACGCATCAATCAGCCGACCGCGACGATGGGGCAAGAGCTTGACCTCGTGCGCGCCTATCTGGAGGTGATGAATATGCGCATGCCAGACCGACTCGCGTTTACGTTAAATGCTGACGACAATACACATGCGCTGATCTGCCCGCCGATGACGCTGCTCACAATCGTCGAGAACGCCATGCGCCACGGCATTGATCCATCAGAGGAAGGCGGTCGCATTGATGTGCGGGTGCGCATTGAGGCAGGGCGATGTCACGCCGAGGTGGTCGATACGGGCATTGGTCTGAAGCACAATTTTGCACCTGCGAATGGCGGACTGGGCACCGGGCTGGCGAATCTGCGCGAGCGATTGCTGCTTGCTTTTAGTGGTGATGCTACGCTGCAACTCATTGAGAATAAGCCCCATGGCGTGCGTGCAGAAATCAGTTTTCCGGCAAAGGTAAATGAAGATGGCTGAAAACATAAATCAACCGACGACTGCGCTGATTGCGGATGATGAACCGCTGCTGCGTGAATCGCTCGCGCGTTTGTTAGTGCAAACATGGCCAGAACTCAAGGTGGTTGCGATCGTGCGTAACGGGCGCGCGGCGGTGGAAAGTTTTGAAGCGCTGCGTCCTGATATTTGTTTTCTCGATGTGCATATGCCGGGCTTGTCCGGCATCGAAGCGGCGCGTTTTATCGGCCGCCGCGCGCATGTCGTTTTCGTTACGGCCTACGATCAATATGCGGTGCAGGCATTCGATCAAGGCGCGCTTGATTATTTGGTAAAGCCGGTCGAGCTTGCGCGTCTCAAAGATACGGTCGCACGATTAAAAGAGCGGCTGAATGTTGTGCGACAAATACCCGATACCGCCGAGCTCCTCGATCAATTGTCAACGCGTATTTACAAACAACCCGCGTCCGTGCATGCGCGATGGCTGCGCGTGGCGGTTGGGCAGGCGCTACGCGTGGTGTCCGCTGATGAAGTGGATTTTATTCGCGCCGAGGATAAATATACGCTCATTGCGTGGCACGATCGGGCGGACAAGTTGGGTGAAGGGCTGGTGCGCACGCCGTTGAAAGAGTTGCTTGCGCAACTTGATCCCGAACAGTTCGTGCAACTGCATCGCGCAATTGTGGTAAATCTGCACGCAATCAGCCAAGTGCTGCGCGGCCAAAACGAAACCGCGAGTATCCACCTGAAACATCGCAGCGAGGTACTGGCGGTCAGCCGCACGTTTCTTCATCAGTTTCGGATGATGTAGGATTTGCTAAAAACTGCCCAGCAATTTCTTTTGCAGCCATGCCAAGACCCGCGAATATTTTGCTTTGAATTTCGCAACAAATTCAGAAGTGTGCGAATGATGTGGTCTGATTTGGCCATCAAAGCTCCGTAGCGGTTCACAGATCACAAGTTGTATTTAATATTTACGCATCATGATTTGTAAATATGGAAGTGGTTAAACAACCAAACTATCATCCGCAAAATATACGAACACCCGTATCAGCGGGCAGCTAGGAACAAAATAGCTTCAAGACACCCGCAGATGCCGGGGTTTCAATAAAGGGAATAAAAGGCGGATGGGCTACACCGTCTTTTCCTTGTTGTGACGATTCGTGGGTGGTGTCGTAACATGTTGTAATTAACCTAAGGGAAAATAAAAATGTTCAGTCACGTCATGGTCGGTGCCAACGATATTGATGCCTCAAAGAAATTTTATGATGCCATCCTCGGCGTGCTTGGCATACCGCCCGGCAGAGTTGACGACAAAGGCCGTGTTTTTTACATGACTAAAACCGGCGTTTTCGCTATCAGCAAACCGATCAACGGCGAGGCGGCATGTGCTGCCAATGGCGGCACGATTGGCTTTGCGGTCGATAGCCCCGAGATCGGCGATGCGTGGCATGTAGCGGGTGTCGCCAGTGGCGGTACAACGTGCGAAGAGCCACCAGGTTTTCGCGAAGGGCCGAAGGGAAAACTATACCTCGCGTATTTGCGCGATCCTGCGGGGAATAAGATTTGTGCGATGAGGCGGATGTA
>JANXWW010000020.1 GCA_025350945.1 Burkholderiales bacterium | reverse complement strand
GGCCATCACTTCAATGCTTGCATCACCCATGCCAGTGACGGCTTTCTTGAAAATTTCCTGACCGTCAAAATCCCATCGCGTATCGCCGTATTGCATGCCTTTATTAACGTAGGCCGCACCCTTGCCGCGCACGCGCAGGGTCTGGCGTGCATCGGCGAAGCACTGTAGCTTCTCCGCAATCACGCCTTCAATATTGTCAGTCGCTTTCAACACAAACGCGGCTGCGCCATCGCCAAACAACACCGACACATTACGATTTTGCCAATCCATAAATTGCGAAATAACTTCCATACCGATAACGAGAATATTTTTAGCCGCCCCCGATTTAATCATCGCGTTCGCCGTCGACAGCCCGTAGAGAAAACTGGTGCATGCCGTATTCACATCCATCGCCGCCGCGTTTTTCGCACCGAGCTTCACCTGAATGCCCGATGCACAATTCGGCACATGCTCATCAAACGAACAACTGCCGTAAAGAATCATGTCGAGCTCGCCAGCCTCCATGCCCGCACAAGCCAGCGCACGCACGGCCGCCACATGCGCGAGTGTTAAGCCCGACACATGCGAGACGCGGCGCTCTTTCATACCAGTGCGCGAAATAATCCAGTCATCATCCGTGGGCAGAAATGTGGCGAGATCAGCATTGGTTAATATAGCGGGGGGAAGACATTTACCCCATCCTGCAAGTGCGGCATGTGTCATGATATTTTTAGATTTAAATGATGAAGTAATATTGTCGCCCAAATCAGTTGTTGAACGCGTACTGTTCAGTTGCTATCGGCTATCCTTACGCATACAAATAATCGAAGGCACAGCATGAAACCCAAATTCACACAATCACTTTTATTGCACGCAGCATTGGTGCTGATACTTTTACAAGGATGCGCGGTTATGGCACGAATCGAAGAACCCGCTTTTGAATCCATCAAGAAAGACGGCGATTTTGAAGTGCGACAATATCGCGGATTCATTGTCGCCGAGACGTTTGTAAAAGGCGACATGAACGATGCGGGCAGTGAGGCATTCCGCGCAATTGCAGGCTATATTTTTGGTGGCAATATTTCGGCGTCAGCAAACAAGAGCGAGAAAATTGCAATGACTACGCCGGTCACGATGGAAAAAACGACGAGTGAAAAAATAGCGATGACGGCACCTGTGGTGATGGAAAAATCGATGGAAAAAAGTGCAGATGAAATGTATCGCGTGCATTTTGTGATGCCTGCTCAATACACCATTGAAACATTGCCCAAGCCCGTGAATCCAAAAGTCACACTGCGTGAAGTCGCCGCACAAAAAATGGCGGTAATTCGATTTTCGGGTTTTAGTACCGATGAAAAAGTACGCGTTAAAACGGATGAGTTGACGAGCTGGATTGAGAAGCAAGGTTTGAAAATAATCGGCAAACCACAATTCGCCCGCTACGATCCGCCGATGATGCCGCCGTTTTTGCGACGTAGCGAGGTGATGATTGCGGTGGAATAAAGCTCACCTTATTTATATTAAAAACCCCCTTATCAGCGTGCCTCAACAACCATTTATGCCCCAAGACCCCCGCCAATGCTGGTGTTTATATTTCGCTACAGCACTTTGCATCACCTTGCTTTCCGCCTGCAGCAAATCGCCGACGCTGCCCACGCTGGACGCGAATGCAACTATCCTGGCCTTTGGCGACAGCCTTACTTTTGGCACCGGCGCGGCCCCCAATGAATCCTATCCTGCGCAATTGCAAACGCTGATTTCACGCAAAGTAATCGCCGCTGGCGTGCCGGGCGAAGTCTCGGCTGATGGCCTCGCGCGATTGCCGCAGGTGCTCGACGAACATCAACCAAAACTGGTGATTCTTTGTCATGGCGGCAATGATTTTCTGCAAAAACTGGGGGAGGACAAAACACAAAACAATATCCGCGCGATGGTGAAGCTCGCACGCGATAAGGAAATCGCGGTTGTTTTGATTGCAACACCCAAACCCGGCTTGATGGTGAAGCCGCCTGATTTTTACCAGGCAATTGCGAAAGAATTTGTCATTCCGTTTGAAGACGATATGCTAAAAAATATTCTCACCGATAACACCTTGAAATCGGATTTAGTGCATCCGAATGCGCGTGGATATGCATTGATGGCAGAATCGCTCGCGAAACTGATGAACCGCGCTGGGGCACTTTAACCCGGGTTTAAAAAACGCAATTCAAGTTAAGCCCATCACGTTAAGATTTGTCGCGTTGGCATAACTTAAAGCGACCGAATGAAAACAATCACCCT
>JANXWW010000013.1 GCA_025350945.1 Burkholderiales bacterium | reverse complement strand
GCCTGAAGAAAAAAAATCGGCATTCCGGTTTCTGCACGTTTCCACCGATGAAGTTTATGGCTCGCTTGATGCAGTAGCACCCGCGTTTACCGAAACCCATCGCTACGAACCAAACAGCCCGTATTCCGCATCAAAAGCAGCGTCAGATCACCTCGTGCGCGCCGCGCATCACACGCACAAATTACCGGTGTTGACGACCAATTGCTCGAATAATTACGGGCCGTATCACTTCCCGGAAAAATTGATTCCGCTGATGATTTTAAATGCGCTTAATGGCAAGCCGCTGCCGGTTTATGGCGATGGCAAAAACGTGCGTGACTGGTTGTACGTGACCGATCATTGTGCGGCGATTCGCACCGTGCTCGCGCGCGGGCGTGTCGGTGAGGTTTACAACGTGGGCGGCAAAAATGAGCGCACCAATATGCAGGTGGTCAACACCATTTGCGCATTGCTGGACGAGATGAAACCCCGCGCGGATAACAAATCCTACACAAGCCAAATCGCGTTTGTCAAAGATCGTCCCGGCCACGATCAACGCTATGCGATTGACGCCACCAAACTTGAAACCGAACTTGGCTGGCGCGCTACTGAAACGTTTGATTCCGGCATTCGTAAAACGGTGGCGTGGTATCTCGCCAACGATCAATGGGTGCAATCCGTGGTGAGCGGTGAATATCGGCAGTGGGTTGAAAAACAATATCAAAGCACCGAGGCTGCGCAATGAATCAGCTAAATCAGTTAAGTCGCAAAGGCATCATCTTGGCTGGCGGTAGCGGCACGCGGCTGTATCCGGTTACACAGGTTGTCTCGAAACAGCTACTGCCGATCTACGATAAGCCGATGGTGTATTACCCGCTATCGACGCTCATGCTCGCTGGTATTCGTGATGTTTTGATTATTTCTACGCCCGACGACACGCCGCGTTTTCAGCAACTACTAGGCGATGGAAAAAAATGGGGTATGAATTTATCTTATGCGGTGCAGCCTTCGCCTGATGGTCTGGCGCAAGCATTTATTATCGGCAAATCATTTATTGGTGATTCGCTTTCCTCGCTGATTTTGGGTGACAACATTTTTTACGGTCATGATTTTTCGTTGCAGCTTCAGCGCGCCTGTGCGAAGCAAGAGGGCGCGACCGTATTTGCCTATCGCGTGCATGATCCTGAACGCTACGGCGTGGCCGAGTTCGACGCGGCGGGTAAAGTGATTTCGCTGGAAGAAAAACCGCTGAAACCGAAATCGCGCTATGCGGTTACCGGTATTTATTTTTACGATAAAAATGTTTGTGAGCTGGCGGCAAACTTAAAACCATCCCCGCGCGGTGAACTGGAAATCACCGATCTGAATCGGCTCTATCTGGAACGCGGCGATTTGAGTTGCGAAGTGATGGGTCGCGGCATGGCATGGCTGGACACGGGCACGCACGAATCGCTGCTCGAAGCCTCGCAATACATCGAAATTATCGAGCGTCGTCAGGGCTTGAAAGTCGCCTGCCCGGAAGAAGTGGCCTATCGCCAGGGCTGGATCGGTGCCGCCGAAATTGAGGCGTTGGCGGCACCGATGTTGAAAAATAGTTATGGCCAGTATTTGATTGCGATGCTAAAAGAAAAGCTGCAAGGATGAAGGTTATTGATACCGCGATTGCGGACGTAAAAATTATTGAGCCCGCTGTGTTTTACGATGAGCGCGGATTTTTTTACGAGAGTTTTAACCAAGACAAGTTTCGCGCAGTCACGGGGCTGTCACCCAATTTTGTTCAGGACAATCATTCAAAATCAGCGCGTGGTGTGGTGCGCGGGCTGCATTATCAAATCGAGCATCCGCAAGGCAAATTGGTGCGTGTGACCGCAGGCGAAGTATTTGATGTTGCGGTCGATATTCGTAGCACTTCGCCGACATTCGGCAAACATATTTCGGTGATGTTGTCCGCTGAAAATAAACGCATGCTGTGGGTGCCCGAAGGCTTTGCGCATGGTTTTATGGCGCTGACCGATGAGGTGGAATTCCTCTATAAAACCACCGATGTCTGGTTCAAACAGCACGAGCGCACGCTGCTGTGGAACGATCCCGTGCTGAATATCGCGTGGCCATTGGATAGCGTCAATCACCTGCCGCGCGTCAACGCCAAAGATGCGGAAGGCTCGTTACTCAATGACGCGGACTGCTTCGCGTGAAGATTTTAATCACCGGAAAAAACGGCCAGCTTGGCCATGAGCTTGCCGCCGCGTTCTCGCCGAAACACGAAGTGATCGCACTTGATCGCAGCGAGCTCGATTTGTCGCAGCCTGATCACATTATCAAAAACGTTCGCG
>JANXWW010000009.1 GCA_025350945.1 Burkholderiales bacterium | reverse complement strand
CTCGGGCTCGGCATGATGAGTCGCATCACAGGCTTTAGCTTCGACTTCCCGGTGAAGAATTCATACCCCTCACAACGCATGCCAGTGATGGCAAAAAATATTGTCGCCACCTCGCAACCACTTGCGGCACAGGCGGGTTTGAAGATGTTGTGGGATGGCGGCAATGCGGTTGATGCGGCACTGGCCGCGGCCATTGCATTAACCGTGGTAGAGCCGACCAGCAACGGTATTGGCTCAGACGGATTCGCAATTGTTTGGAACGGCGTAAAACTGCATGGTTTGAACGCATCAGGTCGCTCGCCCGCCGCGTGGACGCCAGAATATTTCGCGAACAAATATCCGGGCGGCACAGCCATGCCGATGCGCGGGTGGGATAGCGTGACCGTGCCGGGTGCGGTTTCTCAGTGGGTGACGCTATCGAAAAAGTTTGGTCGCTTACCGTTTGCAAAATTATTCGAGCCCGCAATTCGTTATGCACGTGAAGGATATTTAGTGTCGCCAATCACCGCCGAAAGCTGGGCGCGGCAGGCGGAGCTATTAAAAGCCCAGCCCGATTTTATGCGGGACTTTCGTCCTCGGGCACGTCCACCTGCGGCAGGCGAAAAATGGATTTTGCGCGGTCAAGCAGAAACGCTGGAAGAGATCGCCGCAACCCAAGGCGAATCTTTTTATCGCGGTACGCTTGCCGAAAAGATTGCCGCACACGCGCACGTCTGCGGTGGCGCGATGACCGCAAATGATTTGGCTACACATCAAGCAGATTGGGTTGATACCATTCACATGGATTATCGACACGTGCGCCTTCACGAAATCCCGCCGAATGGCCAAGGGCTAGCCGCGCTAATATGTTTGGGCATGCTTGGACATTTCGATCTCGCCTCATTAAAAGTGGATTCTGTTGCCAGCGTACATCTGCAAATTGAAGCGATGAAATTAGCCTTTGCCGATGCGCATCGGTATATCGCCGATTCGGCGTTTATGGATGTGCCCGTGAGTGCGCTGCTGGATCGCGCGTACCTGAAAAAGCGCGCTGCACTAATTGATTTAAAGCGCGCTTCCGCACCCACACGAGGCACGCCACTTCATGGCGGCACCGTCTATCTCACCGCAGCAGATGCAAGCGGCATGATGGTGAGTTTGATTCAATCGAACTACATGGGATTTGGTTCGGGTATCGTCGTGCCAAACACTGGTATCTCGCTGCAAAATCGCGGCCACGGTTTTAATTTAATCGCCGGTCATCCCAACCAAGTCGCGCCGAATAAGCGTCCCTTCCAGACCATCATCCCCGGCTTTCTGACTGACTTGCAAAACAATCCGCTGATGAGCTTCGGCGTGATGGGCGGCCATATGCAGCCGCAAGGCCATGTGCAAATGATCACGCGCATGTGCGACTACCAACAGAATCCGCAAACGGCGTCGGACGCGCCACGCTGGATCGTCAATGAAGATGGTACCGTCGGCCTAGAAGATGCTCTAAAAGCCAGCATTGGTTCCAGCCTTCAAGCATTAGGCCATCGCCTCGCTTCGGCTGAAGCGGTCAATTTTGCCTTCGGTGGTGCACAGTTAATTTGGCGATTGGAGGATGACGGCGAGATCAATTACTGCGCAGGAAGTGACCATCGCAAAGATGGGCATGCGGTAGGGTTTTAAGAACAACAGCTTTTTTACTGACGACGAAAATTCACCCGGCACGGTAATTTTGCGCCCAGCCATCCCACCGCATAACCCGCCACCACATCAATTACATGATGCTGGTAAGTCGTTAAAACCGATACGCCAATCAGCGCAAACCAGCAGGCCAACGCAAAGCGCACAGACCCTGACAGGCCAGATTGAAACCGCATCCACAAAATAACCAGCACGCTGATGTGCAGTGAAGGCGCGCGGTTGTAGGGCATATCGAAGGCGTTTAACACATCAAACAAAAGCCCGGTCAGCCCGCTCGTTTCAGGGCGTATAAACGTATCGCGCATCGGGATAAGTGCGAAACAGACGAGCGAAACCGCCAACACCGCCAGCAGGCGCGTGGAGTAAGCCAAGAGCTGCGCGCGATAGTCCAGGTGTCGTTGACCGATAAAAAATGACGCCATAAAAAATAATGTGATTGACAGATATGGAATGATGGTCCACTCCACAAACGGAATCGCACGCTCCCATCCGAACACGCCAGCGAACATGTCGGTGCGCGCTTGTGTGAGGCGATTCGACAGCCAATAGGTGGAAAGATACGCCGTGCCCAGCGCGAGCAGCCACAGCATTGCCAATCCGTTTTTCCCATCCACGGCGTGATGTGATTTAAATGGTGAACTGTTCGCCAACATACCGATACCGAATTTCTCCAAGGCTAAAAATGAACTCCTTGTATTGAAATACGGTAATGACGGCTGAAACCTGACATGCGTGAGGTGTCGTTTAACGTTAAACACGCGATTGCGGTATGTTGACAGTATTAGTCTTTTACTTTCCTGCCATCACCCAAAACTGTCATCCTGAACCAGGCCTTATCGGGTGAAGGATCTGCTTTCCTTGGTGAAACGCAGCAGCAGATCCCTCACATGAAGCCGTTCGGGATGACATCTATTAAAAGCTGATTCAATCATCATCCTTTCGCGCCGCAGGCAATGGCTCAATCGAACCACCACCAGCAACGTGCGCGGTTGTTACACGCGCTGACGATGCTTTTGCACCACGCTTGAACCAAGCACTGGCTTTTTCGCCCCAGGTGTCAAAGTAGGTGTACAGCACCGGCACCACCACCAGCGTCATGATGGTGGAGGTAATGATGCCGCCAATTACCGCGTGCGCCATGGGGGATTGCTGCTCTGAGCCTGCGCCGAAGGCAAGTGCTAACGGCAACATACCGCCGATCATGGCGGTGGTGGTCATCAGAATCGGGCGTAACCGCACTTGACCGGATGCGAGAATCGCCTCATCACGCGGCATACCTTCGCGACGGCTGTGGTTGGTGAAATCAACCAGCAAAATCGCGTTTTTAGTGACCAGCCCCATCAGCATGATGAAACCGATAATCGAAAATAAATTGAGCGTGGTGCCGAATAATCGCAGCGATAAAAATACGCCAATCAGCGATAGCGGCAGTGAGGCCATGATCGCAATCGGCTGCAGGAAGCTGCCGAATTGGGAAGCGAGAATAAGATAAATAAATATCACCGCCAAACCCAGCGCCGCACCGGCATAGCCCAATGATTCCGCCATATCCTGCGACGATCCACCGGACTGAAATGAATATCCAGGCGGTAGGGTAATCGTCTTGAGCGCTTTCTCCACTTGGTCAGAAACTTGTCCTTCGGTATGGGTTGCGGCGACGCCTGAAAACACTTGAATCAGTCGCTGTAAATTGCGGCGCTCGATCTGGCGCTCGGCAAATGCGGGTGTGAAATCCGCCACCTGCCGTAGCGGCACCATGCGCGGGCTGCCGTCAGCATTGAGTGCGGAGGTGGGCACAAACAGCTTATCGAGATCCGCGACTGCGGTTCGGTCGTTACGCGGCAGACGTACCAGCACTTGATGATTCTCGCCATCGGGTCCTTCCCATTGGCCCGCGTCTTCGCCAGCGATCATGGCCCGCGTGGTGCTCACGATGGATGCCATTGACACGCCAAGATCACTCGCAAGCTCACGATTGACGATAATATCCAGCGTTGGACTAGTCGGTTTGTAAGATGACTCTACATCGACCGTGCCGGGGATAGCTTTAATCTTTGCCAGCAGTTCTTGCGAGATGCGATTCAGTTCACCAATCTCGGGGCCCATCAAGTAAATTTGAATGGGACGATTCCAACCCACGCGCACCGCCAATCCGGCAATGCTGGAGAGTCGGGTCCGAATCGCGTCATCGAGCTGTTTTTTGCTGCGCTTGCGCGTTTCTTTTTCAGTTAATTCCAGACCAAACCACGCCTGCGTTTTCGACACGTTGCGCGTGATACGTTTAATTTCAGGAAATTCGCGTAATGCGTTCTCAACTTGTTCCGCTTTGCCCAGGGTGTAATTCAGCGACGAGCCTACCGGCGTTTCAACCGATGCGTTGGCCCAATTATTGTCGGTCTCCGGCACAAACTCGCCTGCGGGAACCAGCAGAAAACTGCTAAAGAAAGTGAGCGCTGCAACCCACAATACGATGCCACGATTGCGAATCGTCACGCGATCCAGTTTGAAATGATCGCGCTTGAAACCTGACCGCGCGTATTTAAAAATAGTCATCTTTGGAATAAAGGTGCGGCGATAGTCAGGGTTTAGCGTCCAACGCAATATCGCATCATATTTGGCATGTAGCCAAATCATAAAAATATCCTGCTTCGCAAGCAGCCACGCGACCGGCTTAAATTTATTCAGCCGTGAAGGTGAATCGTGCCACACCGCAGAAAGCATCGGGTCAAGCGTAAACGACACAAATAGTGAGACCAGCACCGCCACGCTGACAGCCAAGCCAAACTGCAAAAAGAATTTGCCAATAATGCCGCCCATAAACGCGACTGGTAAAAACACCGCGACGATACAGAAAGTTGTGGCCATCACCGCGATGCCAATTTCCTGCGTGGCATCGAGCGAAGCCTGAAAGTGGCTTTTGCCCATCGCCAAATGCCGCACAATATTTTCACGCACCACAATCGCATCGTCGATCAAAATACCAATTGAGAGCGACAACGCCATCAGCGTCATAAAGTTAATCGTGAAGCCCATTGCATAGAGCGCGATAAAAGTAGCCAGCACTGAAATCGGCAGTGTCAGTCCGGTAATGACCGTCGAGCGCCAAGAATGCAAAAACAAAAATACGATGATAACGGTGAGCAGCGCACCTTCCAGAATGGTGTGCTTGACGTTATCGACGCCCTGCTTGATGAATTCCGATTCATCGTTGGTGATTTCGAGTTTGAAATCGGGCGGCAGTGATTGCTTTAATTTTTCGATATTGGCGCGAATCGATTTTGCAGCATCGATTGCATTGGCTCCCCGTGTTTTGCGAATTTCAACCAGCAAGCCGCGTTTACCGTTATTCGTTGCCAACCCGGTCTCTTCGCGTTCGGTATCGCGCACATTCGCGATCATGCCAAGTGTGATCGGCGCGCCGCCGCTCTCGCTGATGCCAGAAGCGCTCACAGTGCTGCTGCCTCGCCGCGAAATAATCAGGCATTCAAAATCACTTGCACTTTTAAATTTGCCCTGCACGCGCACCAGTCGCTCGCTGCGGTCACCAGTTAAAAATCCCGCTGCCTGATTCTGGTTCTGCGCACGAATCTGGCCGACCACTTGATCCACGCTAATGCCGTACGCTGCCATCTTGTCCGGATTCAATTGCACCGCCATTTCGCGCTGCACCTGGCCCGAAACATCGATGGCACCCACGCCAGTGGCACCCTGCAAGCGTTTCACGACCAATTGATCCGTCAAATCTGATAACTCTCGTAACGAGCGTGCGGGGCTCTCAATCGAGATCTGCATGATCGGCTGATCATTTTCGTTATCTTCACGCGTGACCGTCGGCTCACCAATGTCTTTGTTAAAACCTCGCCGAACCCCGGCCACCTTGTCGCGCACATCTTGCACTGCTGTTTTCACATCAACGTTCAATTGAAATTCAATCAACACGCGCGAGAATCCCTCGCGTGAAAACGAGCGAATATTTTTAACCCCCTGCACGGTATTGATGACTTCCTCAAGCGGGCGGGTAACATCTTGCATCACCGCCTCGGATGAGGCACCAGGATACGGCGTGCGCACCGATACAAACGGGAACGATATATCCGGCATTTGTTCAACCGACAAACGTTGATACGAGAATATGCCCAGCACCATAATCGCCACCATCATCATGGTGGCGAAGACCGGATTATTGACACTGACTTTTGTTATTTGCATGACGTGCTCCGGCGTATCGAATAATTGGAATTGAAATGTTTGACGATCAGCCTTTGTTGGCGGGCGGCGCAGCAGTGGTGGCTGGTGTCGCTGCTGGTGTCGCAAAGGCAGATTTCACGACTGCCTTTGAGCCATGCTTCAAACCATCAGCCTTGACCGTAATAACTTCTGTACCGAGTGCTACGCCATCACGAATCTCGGCTAAGCCGCGCTCGGGGCTTTTGGCACCAATGGTGATGGGTTTGCGCTCTACTGTGCCGTCTTTCAGTGCAAACACAAACGTTTGACCACCTTCTTCAATCAAGGCGCTGATCGGTAGTGAAGTCACCGCTGTGCGGCTTACCGCAGCCAGAGTCCCATTCGCAAACATGCCACCTTTTAGCGCGCCATCTTCATTGGGCAACGTAACAAAAATCGAAATCGAGCGCGAGCCTGCTTCTGTCGATGGATTGATGCGCTCTACCTTGCCTTTGAATGCGCGATCCTGAAATCCATCGACTTTAAAAGTGATCTCCTGACCGACGTTGATGCCCGGAATATCGCCGACCGGCACCGGTGCCTCCAGCTCCATCCTCGACAAATCCACGATCTGCATGATCGGCGCATCAGCGGTGATTTTTTCGCCAATGTTCACCGCACGTTTGGCGACGATGCCAGCAAACGGTGCTTTGATTTGCGCGTCTGCCAATGCGCGCTGAGTAATGGCGGCTTGCGCGCGTGTCGATTGATGATTGGCTTCCGCAATCTGCATGCTATTCGCCACCCCATCAAACGCATTTTGCGAAATGAAATTTTTTGAAAGCAACGTGCGGTTATTCGCTTCGTTCTTGGTCGCCAAATCCAGCTTGGCTTTTGATTCGGCCACCATCGCCTGCTGTGCATCATGGCGCGCTTTCAAGTCAGCCGTATCGATTGACGCCAGCACCTGGCCCGCAGCCACCCGCTCGCCTTCGCGAACATAAACTTTCGATACCTCGCCCGCCACTTTTGATTTCACCATGGCCTGCGTAACCGGACGCACCGAGCCAGAAATGGGAATGATAAGGCCGAGGTTTTGTGCGGACACGGCAGCGATATCGTTTTTCGCGAATTCAAAAATTTTGTCGGCATCTGGCTTTTTCTCTTCCTTCTTGGCCGAACTCGCCCGATAAGCGATCAGCGATCCTGCCACCAGCGCCAGCGTAATACCCGCCAAGGTGAATTTTACCCAGCCACGACGCGGCTTGGGATTACGTTTTATTGACATCGTATTTTCGATTGACATGGCGAGTTCGTGTAAGGTTTTTTAGATGATGCAGTTTGCTGAATTGGTTGATGTAACGCACCTTAGATGCGACGAAATGCAGAATCGGATTCCCAACGTGAAACTTTACGCTGATGAAATGCGGGAATAAAGGGCTTAAATCGCCCGAATGAGGGATGGGTCACGCAATTGCTGACGCGCGGACGCCGGGAATAGCACTCACCTGCCAATTTTTAACCGCCGCTGCCAACATGCCAGCCACGGACGCATTTGCGCCAGTACTTGCCTGACCCAGAAATCGCAGCGCCGCTTCAATCACCGTCACCGCATCAGCCGCACCAATACCCGGTGCCAATGTTTGCTTGGAAAGTTTCTGACCGGCATCATTGGTCACAGTGGGAACATGCAAATATTGCGGCATGATGAATCCCAGCAGCTGTTGCAAATAAATTTGCCGCGCGGTGGAGTCCAGCAAATCCGCGCCGCGCACCACATGGGTAACGCCCTGTGCTGCATCGTCCACCACCACCGCAAGCTGATAGGCGAATAAACCGTCGCGGCGCTTGATGACGAAATCGCCGATGTCAGATTCAATTCGCTGGCTTATTTCGCCTCGTCCTTGTCCTTGTGCGCGGTCAGTAAAGCGAATCAACTCGTCGTTGGTCAGCACGCGAATCGCGTTGTTTTTATTCGCCATTGCCAGAGTACGACACGTCCCCGGATAAATCGGCCCTTCAATGCCCAGCGCAGAATCCGCGATTTCTTTACGCGAACAAGTGCATGCGTATGTCAGCGACACCTTGGAAAGCCGCGCCAGTGCTTGTTCATAGGCCGTTTTACGCTGCGATTGCACCATCACCACACCATCCCAATTCAAACCAAATGCAGTCAGGGTGCGCAAAATATCGTCAGCATATTCGCTCTTGCATCGCGCCTCATCCACATCTTCAATGCGCATAAGCCATGCGCCGCCATGCGCTCTCGCATCCAAATAGCTCGCCAACGCCGCCACCAGCGAGCCGAAATGCAGCGGGCCCGAGGGACTGGGCGCGAATCGACCTATATATTTTTGGGGAATATTCACGCTATGATTTTGACTAATTTTTTAACCGGATGCGCTAATGATTTATCGAATAGCAGATGAAGCCGACTGGACCCACGCACAACAGACTGGGCAATTTGCAAGCGCCGATTTGCAGCGGGAAGGATTTATTCATTGCTCGGAGCATCATCAAATTTTACGCACCGCGCAGAAATATTACGCGGGAAGAAAATCATTGGTGCTGCTGGAAATTGACGAGACAAAAATCATTGCTAACCTGAAGCGCGAAGATTCAACCGGTCGGGGCGAAATATTTCCACATATTTATGCACCAATACCATTGGCAGCTATTACCCGACATGTCGATTTTAAGGAGACTAACGGCGTATTTGTGTTGCCACTTTGATCATTGTGGGCGGGCTAATTTCCGCCAAGAAAACTGGCCACCGTTTTCTTGTCTTCCAGCGCCTTCGCAAACCAGCGTAATGCCTTGCCCGTGCGGTTTGGTCGCCACGCGGCGAATAACCCTCCATCGTAGCGCGCCGAAGAAACCACGGGCAGCACCTTGAGCTTTTTGGCCGCGATTTCGGAGGCCACCAAATGCGGCGGCAAATAGCCGACACCCAGCCCCGCCACCTGTGCTGCAATTTTGGCGCGCATCGAGGGCACGGTTAGCACGTCCTGTCCCGAGATCAAACCGACGGTGCGCGGCGCTAGATTACGTGATGAATCGGCCACACTGACAGCGCGATACTTCAGAATCACCGATTCGACGAGCGGCAATTTCTCCTTGCAAATGGGGTGTTTCGGCGACGCCATAAACGCGAATGCCAAACGCCCCAGCAATAAGGTCGCATAGCTGCCGCCAGATGGCATTTCGCCCGATGCGCCCACCACCAAATCCGCACGCTGCGACACCAGCGCATCCCAGCCGCCCCCCAGTACTTCTTCGGTCAGACGAATGCGCGTGCCCGATTCTTCGCCTTCAAATTTCTTAATCAGCGGGAAAAGTTTTTCCACCCCAATCACGGTATCGACGGCAATGCGAAGTTCCGTCTCCCAGCCTTTCGCAACCTGCTGGATGCGGCATTCCAGATCGCCCGCCGCGCGCAGCAGCAAGCGGCCTTCCGTCAACAGCTCGTATCCTGCGCCAGTCAAGCTGGCGCGATGTTTTGAGCGATCAAATAACTGCACGTCCAGATCTTGTTCTAACTGCTGAATGGTGTAGGTGATGGCAGATGGCACGCGATGCAATTCCGCCGCCGCCGCTGCAAACGAACCTTTGCGCTGAATCGCGTCCAAAACCTGAAGTGCGTCGAGGGAAATTCGCATGTTCAATATTTTTGAATAAGTTGACCAAAATTATCCGCTTGAATATTCCACCATGCAAGCCCAATATAGGCTAAATGAGTTTAGACAAGGATTCAAAATGATTGAAATTCGCAAATCACAGGAGCGCGGCTATGCCGACCACGGCTGGCTGAAAAGTTTTCACAGCTTTTCATTCGCCGACTATCACGACCCCAAGCACATGGGTTTTGGATCGCTGCGCGTGATTAATGAAGATCGCGTGGCCGCAGGCATGGGTTTTGGCACGCACGGCCATCGCGATATGGAAATCTTGAGCTATGTGCTGGATGGTGCCTTGGCACACAAAGACAGCATCGGTAACGGCTCAACGATTCGTCCGGGCGATGTGCAGCGCATGAGTGCGGGCACCGGTGTGCGTCACAGTGAAGCTAACGACTCGAAGGATAAGACGACCCATTTTCTGCAAATTTGGATAGAACCGAATGTGACCGGCATTACGCCATCGTACGAAGAAAAACATTTTGCTGAATCATCCAAACGCGGCAAATTGCGCCTCGTGGCATCCAGTGATGCGCGCGAGGGCTCGGTGAAAATTCATGCCGATGCGGCGGTATATGCGGGGCTTTTTGATGGCGCCGAAGCGGCCACACTGGCAATCAAACTGGGCCGCCGCGCCTACGTGTATGTGGTGCGTGGCAATGTGAGCGTGAACGACGAAAACGTTGGCGGCGGTGATGCGGTGAAATTAATTGGCGTCGATGAAGTCGTTATTAAAAATGGAGACAACGCTGAAGTGCTGGTGTTTGATCTGGCCTGATGGAAAGAAAAATCATGCGAAAAATTGAACGTATTGTGCAAGCTCATATTGCCCGCGTCGGCACCTTCACCGTGCGACGTGCGCTGCCACATCGTGCGCGGCAATCGGTACGGCCGTTTGTATTTCTCGATCACTTCGGGCCATTTAATGTCAAACCTGACGTCTCGCCCGGTGTGGACGGCGTTGGGCCGCATCTGCCACGTGTTGTCGGCGTTCGCACATCACCTGTGGGCAGATGAAACCTGACCCCTACGATCATGGTTTTGCGCGCGATGGGGAATTGAAAACAAAAAATTAAAGTGAGCAAGATGAACTCAAACAACACCCGATATTCAGGCCTGGCAATCGCATTTCATTGGCTGTTGGCGCTGATGATTTGCATCTCGTTCGGCGTGGGTCTGTACATGACCAGCCTCGCGTTTTCACCACAACGTTTGAAACTTTATAACTGGCACAAGTGGGCGGGCGTGACGATTCTGGTGTTGTCTGCAGCGCGATTGTTATGGCGGCTCACGCATCGCTCACCGCCGCTGCCGCTGACGATGCCCGCATGGCAGCGCGCTGCTTCACATATATCGCATGCAGCACTTTATGTATTTTTCTTCGCGGTGCCCATTACCGGCTGGCTGTATAGCTCGGCAGCGGGTTTTCCGATTGTCTGGTTTGGCATTATTCCACTGCCAGATCTGGTGGAAAAAAATCGTGAGCTGGCTGAAACGCTAAAACCATTTCACTGGATCGCGGCGTATTCACTCGCCACCGTGGTGGTGATTCATATTGCTGCCGCGCTAAAACATCACTTCATCGACCGCGACACGGTTCTGTTGCGGATGATGCCTCAGTCAAAAAAATCATCATTAAGTTAAAGGAATATTTTGTGAATCAATTTATAAAATTTGTATTTATTGGCGCTTCACTAATTGGTGCATCGGGTGCCGCAATTGCGCAGCAAAAACTGATTTCCGCCGAAAGCGAGATTGCGTTCATCAGCAAACAACTTGGCGTGCCGGTGAGTGGCAAATTCAAGAAATTCGATGCTGAGGTTTCATTCGATCCGAAAAAACCGGAAGCCGCGAAAGTAAATTTCACCGTCGATTTATTAAGCACCGATATTGGCAATAGCGAGACTGAAACCGAACTCAAAAAGCCGGGCTGGTTTAACTCGGCTAAAGTGCCTGCCGCGACGTTTCAATCGAGCAGCGTGAAAGCACTCGGCGCGGGCAAATTTGAATTTACCGGCAAGCTTGGCATGAAGGGCATTTCGCAAAGCGTGGTCGTGCCGATCACGGTTACGCAAAGCGGCGGCAAATCGCGCGTAGTCGGCAGTTTTAATTTAAAGCGCCTTGATTTTAAGATTGGCGATGGCGATTGGAATGACGTATCGCTGGTCGCAAACGAAGTTGTCGTCAATGTAAATTTGGCCTTAACCGGCATTCCACCATTGTAATTTTTGTTTTTTTAATCATTAAAAAGGTAACTCATGAATAATTTATTTAAACCACTCGCAACGCTCGCCTTGGTGGCGGGTTTATCCGGCGTTGCCAACGTCGCCCAGGCCGAAAGCGCCACCTATATGATTGATCCGACGCACACGTTCGTGACCTGGGAAGCCAAACATTTTGGAACCTCCACCAGCCACGGTCGCTTCGATAAAAAATCCGGCTCGATCACGATCGACAAGACAGCCAAAACCGGTAAAGCTGAAATCACCATCGACATGAAATCGATGAACACCGGCGTCGCACCGTTCGACAAACATCTTTCGGGCGACGATTTCTTTTCGGCTGAAAAATTCCCTGAAGCCAAGTTTGTCAGCACCGGTTTCAAATTTGATGGCGAAAAAGTCAGCGAAGTTGCGGGCAATTTGACACTCAAAGGCAAGACCAACCCAGTCGTTTTGAAAGCAACCGGCTTCGGCTGCTACGACAGTCCTTACCTCAAGCGCGAAGTCTGTGGCGGCGATTTTGAAACCAGCATTGTTCGCAGCCAATATGGCGTGAGCTACGGTTTGCCCGGCATTCCAGACAATATCCGTTTGGTCATTCAGATCGAAGCAATCAAGCAGTAATTTTTAAAACGTAAAGTCCAATACTGGCGGGCATCCTGGCGCAAAACTGCCCCAAGACGCCCGCCAGACCTCGATTCACCACATAGCAACTACTGAAGAGCGACCTATATGGGTTCTGCAAAAATCCTCGCCTTTGCCGGCAGTAATCGCAAAGACTCTTTTAACCGCAAAGCGCTCGCGCTCGCGGTAGCAGGCGCACAGGATGCGGGCGCCGAAGTCACTGTGGCCGATTTGCGTGATTTTCCGATGCCGATTTATGATGCCGATTTTCATCACGACAGTGGTGTACCGGCCGCGATGTTGGCG